>NZ_JBIVNX010000011.1:0-199028 GCF_044753805.1 Streptomyces sp. NPDC093225 | reverse complement strand
GTGCGGGAGTCGCGGCCGTGGCCGGTGTGGATGCGGATGGTGTCCCGGCCACCCAGACGGATGTCCTTGAAGCGGTAGCGGTTGCCGTCCTCGTCGCGCAGGGTCCAGCTCTTGAGGTTGACGCCGTGGCGGCTGTTGTTCGTGATCTCGATCCACTCCGCGTTGAGGGAGCGGTTCGAGCCGTCGTCGCGGCCGGGGCTGTCGGCCTGGACCCGGCTGATCTCCACCTGCGGCCGCGGCGCGTGCCGGTGGTCACCGTCGTCGGCAGAGGCCGGCACGGCGACCGCGGCAACGACAGCCCCAGCGGCCAGGACGGTGGCGGCGATACGGCGGGTGGACGACGCAAACGTCATGTGATGCTCCCTCAAGAACAGGCATTCACCCGCCGATACAAGGTGTGTAGCGGTGCGGGTGCCCGACCCCCTTGGCGGTGCCGAGGACCCAAACTCTCGGCCCCGGAGGACGTCGGCTGTAGGGGCCCACCAGGGCTGTTACCGGACGTGGACATTTCCGTCACGGTCGCCTGTATGGCGCATGCAACTCATTCGTACGTGGCCCTGTCATCCGGTGCCTGATGCACCCACCCGCCACCCCAACGGCGCCCGCGGTCAGCACGCTCCGGCGCACTACCCGGCGCACATTCCATGCGCATACGCCATTCGGAGTGGTTGATTCCGTAACAAGCGTTCTGCGCATTCCTTCGCACGTATGCATTGAATTCGGGTGAATCTTCGTATCCTGTATGCGGTGTGACGAGGTATCGGCGTAGCGGCCGTACCTCCGCCGGGTGCTCAGCCGGCCGCCGCGGCCGGCCCGGCGCCGAACCGCACGACGTCGGCGGCGGTCACCTCCAGGCGCAGCCGTTGGAAGCGCAGGAGGTGCCGGTAGACGCCGCCGTGGTCCACCGCGCGGTCCGCGCTCACCTCCGCCACCGTCTCCGGCCGGACCACCAGCCGCATCCACACCTGAACCAGCCCGCACCTGCGACCGGCCGCGTACCGCTGAAGAGGCGTTGATCTTGTGCAAGCCGGCAGCCACCTGGCCCGTCAAGGGGTAAAGGAAGGTGCCATGCAGCGTCCGCACGGGCTGTGGGAGCTGGGCCCGAGGGACACCGCGCTGGCCCGCAAGGCCGCCGCCGACCTCGCCAACGCCGTCGCCCCACCCGCCGAGCAGGAGGCCCTGCCGGTCATCAAACGCCAGCCCAAGACGAAGCACCGCACAACATCACGGCTGCGGCCGACGGCACCGGCCCATACAACCGGCGCCCGCGCCCGGCGACGCGGACATGACGCAGCGCTGCCGGGCCGCGCAATGGGTCGCCGTCCCGCGATCGCCACCCTGTGCTGGCAGACCTACGGGTGATGGGGGCGCGCCGCACTCGCGCTTGAATTCGAACATGCGATCTAATTGGAGTGATGTCTTCCGATCGCCCAGGAGCCTGCCATGGCCGTCCCCGAAGCCCCCGCCAGACCCCAGCCCGCCACCTGGGCGCCGAGCCAGAGTGGGCCGTGCGCAAAGTGCCACCAGCCCTGCGCCCGCTACGGCGCTCCGGCCAACCCGCTGTGCGTGTCCTGCAAGGCCGCACGTCAGGCGCAGTACGGGAGCTGAACGTGTCTGTCCTGCCCCCCGACCTGCCCCGGCTGCGGACCCTGGTCACCTACCTGCGCGGCGAACTCAAGCGCACAGAGGCTGCCCTGGCGGCCGCCGAGGAGGCCGAGACCCAAGAAGCCGTCCGCCGGCTGCCGCCGGAACCGCCGGCGTGGCTGATCGAGCGCGGCATCGGCACCGGCCGGCCCGCCATCCGGCTCCACGTCGGCGGCTGCTGGGACACCGGCAAACGCTCCATCCCCGCCACCACCGAGCAGGTACGGCACCTGCTGACCGAGGGCGTGCCGGCCTGCCCACACTGCCGCCCGGACACCGCGCTGGGAGTGCTGGAGTGAGCTGGTACCGACACGGTGGGGGCATGAGTGCTGAGCTGCGCGTGGTCGTGTATCCGCCGGACGACGAGGGCAGGCGCCGTGTCCGCTGCGACGGCGAGATCCTCGGCCGCGCCCGCAGCCCCGCCGATCTTCTTGAGTTCCTGCGGCGAGCCGGGCTGGACCCCGACGTCGTCCACCTGGACGACCCGCTGCTCATCGAGTGGCGCGGAGGCGGGCCGGCCGTGTGGGGCTCCGATCCCGACACCTGATGAACACCCCTGGCCGCCGGAAAGGGTGAGGCAGGCGTAACGGGGGGACCCCGCCCTCGCACACCCTGGCGCGGCAAACGGTGGACGGCGCCGGCCCCTCACTAAGGTTGGCCGGGGCGGCGCCCGTCCAGCAGATCTTTGCTAGGGGCCTTGGGGTTGGACGAGCCCGCCCACTTGGGGTCGGCCCCAGCTACCACGAGCGTGGCGGCCGGGCGGTCGGCCGGATGTCCCACGACACGGGTGACGCGTCCCAGCTGCGCGCGAGGCGGCCGCCCCGCCGGGAAGGCCTGCGACGCACACCGCGGGGACCGGCTGCCCTCCTGCGCAACGAAAGAAGAGAGCGTTGGACGCGATCGTGCTGCTGCTGCGCCGCCGTCAGGAGCCAGCTTCGGGGCGCGGCGGTGTCTGCCGTGGCCGTGGACTCCCACGGAGCAAGCAGGAACGGACGGCACGATGCTGGCAACAAGCGGGCAGGCCCGCCGTCAGCTCCCCGAAGAGGCTCAGGACGGTGGAGCCAGCTCGATGGCGAACAGGGTGGCCGCACCTGTCATCTCCATCAGTCGCAGCAGCTGCTGCCTCGGTGCGGCCAGGGAGAAGGACTGGCCGCCCTCAGCCGCAACGGTCCGCGCGTTCAGGAGAACGTTGAGACCGGAGGAGTCGCAGAACGACAGGCCCTGGAGGTCGACCACGACAGCGTCCGGGCGCGGTTCGGCGGAGAAGACCGCCAGCAGCATGTCACGGAAGTGCTGAGCGCGGTCGATGTCCATTTCTCCGGACGGACGGACCACCGTCGTGCTGCCGCGGGGCTCGACATCGATGCCGCTGCCGTTGATCTCGTCCCCGTGCATTCCTGGTCTCCTCTCGACGACCCTGATCGGGTGCCGCAGCCCTCTACGGGGTGTGGCAGGTGCGGCCGGCGGTGAGGTCGGCCTGACCGAAGAGGATGGCGTAGCCGCCGGGGAGGGTGCGCAGGATGCGGGCGAGGAGGTCGGGTCCGGCGATGCGGGCGACGACGCAGAGGACGGCGCCGGTGTCCCATCGGGCGATGGCCTGGCTGGTTCCGGCGCGGGCGGCGAGGTCCTTGACGAAGCCCCAGCCGGTGAGTTTGTCGAACGCGGGGACTTGGGCGGTCAGGGTGAGGGCGGCTTCTGCGGGCAGTCGGGCGGCGAGGTCGACCCGTTCGTCGCCGGTCAGGCGGCGGCCGAGGCCGGCCAGGACGTGGTGGACGGCTTCTGCCGCGCGTGCGGTGTCGGGGTAGGCGCCTTCGTAGCGGACGGCCTCCAGCATCTGCTCGTACGTCACGGCCGGGGCGGGCCGCTGGAGTTCGGCCTGGTCGAACACGGTCTGTGCCCTTCATGTCAGACGGGTGCTTGGGGGTGGCCCGGCGCGGCCGCCGGGGCGCCGGGCGGGAGGGGTGGTCAGGCCGCCTGGGGGCGGCCGAAGAGCAGGTCGTAGCCGGGTGGGAGTTGGAGTAGGACTCGCTGGAGCAGGTCGTCGTCGATGGCTTCGGCGACGACGCTGAGCACGGCGCTGACGTCCCAGGGCGCGGTGGCTTCGGTCGCACCGTCGATCCACGCTGCGGTCGCGCGGACGAAGCGCTGCGCGTCAAGCGGCTCGGACGCGCGCAGGGGGTTGAGCAGGATCAGCGCGTACGTCTCCGGCAGGCGGGCCGCGACCTCGACGCGGTCCTCGCCCACGAGGTGCGCGCCGAGGAGTGCGAGGACCACCCGGGCGGCCCGGTCGGCCTCCTCCCGGGAAGCGTACTCACCGCGCTCCTGCACGTGTTCGACGAAAGCGTCCCATCTCAGAGTCATGGCGGTCGTCTCCCCAAGAGCGGCGTCGGGGTCCGTGAGGGGGAGGACGGGAGGGGCGGGGGAATCCCTCCCGTCCTGGTCTGCGGACTTCTGCGAGGGTCGCGAGCGGCCCGCTCAGCTGCTGATCTGCTTGACGCTGCCGCCGATGCCGTCGCCGATGGCGATCTTGCGCGGCTTGGCACGCTCGGCGATCGGGATGCGCAGGGTCAGCACGCCCGCCTCGTAGTCGGCGGTGATGCGTTCGGTGTCGAGCGTGTCGGCCAGCATGACCTGCCGGGAGAACACCCCGAGCGGCCGCTCGGAGAGTTCCATCTGAGCCTGCTCGGACCGTGCGGCGGGCCGGCGTTCGGCCCTGACCGTGAGCATGTTCCGCTCGACGTCGATGTCGATCGCGTCCTTGGTGACGCCGGGGACGTCGAGGGTGATCACGTATGCGTCGCCGTCGCGGTAGGCGTCCATCGGCATCAGGGACGGCTTCGACCACGTGCCCGGACCCATCAACTGCTGGGTGAGACGGTCGAACTCGCGGAACGGATCGGTGCGCATCAGCATCGGAGCCTCCTGAAATGTGTGGGTGCCAGTGCGCTTCAGGTACCACCGTTGTAACATGTCATCGAAACGATGACAACTCTCTCTGGTATCCAATGGACGACAGGTCGGAGCGATCCGCGCACTGCCGCCGCCTGGCCGTCCCAACCCTGCCCCCGGAGGCACCGTGGCCCCTGCTTCTGACAAAAGACCTGCCAGCTCTCCGGCCTCCTTCCTGGCCGCCGCTGCCGCCCTGGCCGCCATCGGACGGGAACTGGAGGACGCCCACGGCGCGGTCGGCGCCAAGCCTGCTGACCCTCAAGAAGCGCTCGCCGCGCTCCTGCTGCTGCGCGAGGTCCGCGAGGAGCTCGCCGGCTGGGAGTCCGGTCTGATCGAGACCGCCCGGGCCGCGGGCGCCAGCTGGGCCGACCTCGCCGGCCCGCTCGGCGTGGCCAGCCGCCAGGCCGCCGAACGCCGCTACCTGCGCCTTCGCCCCGGCCGCGCCGGCACCACCGGCGAAGAACGCGTCCAGGCCACCCGCGACTCCCGTGCCGCCCAGCGCACCATCGACGCCTGGGCCCGCGACCACGCCGCCGACCTGCGCCAACTCGCCGGACAGATCACCGCCCTCACCGCCCTCGACGCATCCGGCCGCGCCTCGATCGGCGACGTCCGCCAAGCCCTCGCCAGCAGCGACCCCGCCGACCTGATCGGGCCACTCACTGCGGCCCAGGCACACGTACGGCCCGGCGACCCCGCCCTGGCGGACCGCATCGACACCCTGGTCCAGCACACCGACCACCTCCGCCGCTCCAGCGACCAACGCCGCCGCCCCGGCACGGACCGCGCGGACGGCACGGGCACCCTCTGAACCTGCCCGACGCCACGAGACCCGCGAGCACCGCACAGCCGCGAGTCCTGGCAGCCGGCGCGCGCACCCATAGCGACGCTGCACCCTTCACAGGGCTGGGCCGGGCCGGGGCCGCAAGGCTGGTCCACAGAGTCACGGAGCCGTCACGTCACGACGTCCCGTGCCATGACCCGCCACCCGGACCAGGGCGTAATGGAAGAGCAGCCACACCAGCCCCCGGCCTCGCAAGGAGCACTCCCGATGAACGGCATCCCCACCCGGCGCCTGATCCTCCTCACCGCATCCACGGCGCTGGCCGCAGGAACCCTCTCGGCAACCTCCACCGCATTCGCCGCCCCCACCACCCCCCACACCACCGCGCCCACCACAGCCCCTGCCCTCATCAACGACGGCGACGAACCCACCGTCGGCGGAGAGGCCGTTGCCGGTGACGACGCGTATCAGTACAACGACGGAAAGGTCACCAGCGGTCCTTACGACGACAACCCGAACACGGTCAAGCACATCAGGAAGACGAAGTACTCCAGCCCCGCCATCTACACAGGCGGCAGCGACACGACCGCAGTCAAGAAGACCATCACCCGCTCCCCTGTCACGATGCGGGTGCCCTGTACCGCTCCAATGAGGCTGACCAGGGATTTTGCGTGCCGAGTAGGCCCTCAGCACGCCCAAGGGCCGGGATCCCCAACGGGGAGCCCGGCCCTTCGCCTTGCCCAGGTTCCTTCCTCGCCCCTCCCCACCCAGGTCGCCACGAGGTACCACCGTGGAAGGGCCGCACGACTGACGGGCGGCCGCCAACTGCCCGGTCGACTCCAACCGTCTTGCTCCTCGCAAGAGCCACGCGACGTCAAAGTCGAGGCTGCCCTCGAGCCGGTCCCGACGACGCTCCCGACCTCCCACCGCCTGCGCTGAGAAGCGGTTCCTGGCGCTCACCGCTCTGGCCCGGGCAAGTGGCTCGTACTCAGCCTGCCGGCTCCGCCTCCCCGCAGTCAGCCGCGCGCTGCCCCTCCTTCGCCGGCCGGCTGCCAGTTCATTACGGCGTCGGCCGGGCCGGGCTCAGGCGTGGGGGCTCCAACCTCCCAAGCGGGCAAGCAGCCGCCGTGCTGCCCCCTCACTCAGCCCCAAGGCGGTCGCGGCCTGCCCCGCGTCGCGATCGCTGCGGGCGCCGCGCGCGGCCCAGTAACCCAAGCGCCCAGCCAGGATCTCCAGCGCGCGTACCGCCCGGACGCCGCCGACCGGGGAGGTCGCAGTTAGCTTGTCGATCTCCACCTCCACCTGCTCGAGCAGCACAGTGACCGTCTCCGGTAGGGGCACGGCCCGGGCCGCGACCTCAGCGGTGTGACCATCCCAGTCCCGCTCACACGCCGCTGCTTGCCCGTCCCCCGCCTCAGCGAGCTCGTCAGCGCCGGTCATCTCCCACTCCAGGCGGTGGCGCTGGCCGGCCCAGCCGCACGAGCACACCGCGCGCAGCACCGCCGCGCGCGGCCGGCCCTGGCGGCCGTCGTACACGCTCCACTGCGACACCGACCGCCCGCCCGGGCCCGAGACACTGTCGAAGTACACGGGGTCTGGGACAGTACCGTCCTCCACGAGCACGCCGACCGCGCCCTCGTGCGAGGCACCGAACTCATCCGTCACCCACGACTCCCGCTCCACCCGCCCAACTCCTCCACGCTTCGCACGATCCCCAGGCTGCCCCCGGAGCCGCACCCGATCCTGCCCCGCCGAGCCGGCTGGCCACCGGTCGCGGACCCAGCAACAGCATCTGTTGGGCCGTCGCCAGCCCGGGCGCCAGATGCGGCCCTGGGGCCTACACCTGGGCTTCCAGGAGGATCAGGGTCATCTCGTCCAGGAGGCGTTGAGGGCTCGTGCCCCGCTGCTGGGCCGACTCCGTGACCAAGAGGGCGCACAGGCGGCCGAGAGCTCCGATCGCCTCGGCGACGACCAGGCCCTCGTGCGCATCGGGGTGCCGCTCGCCCAGGCGGGAGACGACCTCGTGTGCGCCGGAGGCAAGAAGGCTGTACTCCTTCAGCCCACGGCGAGTTCCTCGCCCGCGAGCCGCGTGATCTCGATCGCGGCGATCAGTGCATCATCCGCGAGGTTCGCAGTCGTCATGGGGAAGATCGTGACGGCCCCGGCTGCCACCACGTGCCGCGAGCGTAGTCAGCGAGCAAAGGTCCCCCGAACGGCGTAGCCGCGGACCGGCCGTCTACTCGTCGGGGTCGGCGTGACGCTCGATGACCGACACCGTGGCGGGGCACCGGAGTTGTGACATTTTGCTGGTCAGGGAAGCACCGACCCCTCGACCGGCCGACAGAAACGGTAAGCCGCAGCCCCGGGCTGGCTGGCTTGCCAGAGCGATGGCCGCCGGCTGCCCCTCCACGCACCATGCCGCCCTGGGCCGCGCCCCGACCGGGGGCGGCGGAGAGGCCAAGGCGACGGTCAGAAGGCGGTCACACCGGCCTTGCGCCGGCCGCTGCGCGGTGCGTTCGGCCGGGCCCATGCGGCGGATCCTCGGCGACGCCGGGCACGCAGAAACGAATACGCAAGGTAGTCGTCGTGTACGTGTTGTGACGGTCGTGCCGCTCGCCCTCAGGAGGCCGCATTGCGCACACGCGCCATCGTCACCGCCCTGGCCGCTCTGGCCACCACCGTCGGCGGGCTGCTGGCCCCGCCCGCCGCCGCCACCACCCCGCCCACCCGAGCCGGTTCGCCCGTCCCGGCGCTCGCCGCATCAGATGGCGAGGTGGGCTCTCGCATGGTCACCACCTGGGATCCGCCAACCCAGTCCCCGGCCCTCGCGGCGGCCGCCGCCGCGGCCGCTACCGACTGTCCGGAACTGTCGCGCACCGCCAACTGCGAGACCCACACCATCCACGGCGACATGATCAAAGACGGCGTGATCACGGGTGTATCGGACGCGGTCATGTTCGCCGCCTGGCACACCAACGCCCGCGAACGCACCTTCACCGTCACCATCCACATCACGTACGTGTCCGCCGCCGGCACCGCGGTGGGCATCTCAGACCTCACCACCGCCTCCTGCACCGGAACCTGCACCGCATCCGGATTCATCTCAGGCCCCGGGGCCGCCGCCGGAGTGGAATACGAGGGCGTCCTCAGCTTCACCGACGCCGTCGCCACCAACCAACAGCACCAGAACACCCCCGTCTTCACCACCACACCCATCCTGCCCCCCGACTACGAGGCCGTAGCCGGCAGCGGCGACTCCCGCACCACCATGCGCTGCGACAACCAACTGCGCGGCGTCCGCGCCGGCTGCATCGTGAAGGACGCAACCCCCACCGTGGACATGTCGGGCCTGCCCAAGATCGCCGAGAACATCCGCGGCATCCAGGCCCGCGGCGGCTACGGCGTCCCCGGCGACGACGCCCGCGCCCTGCACCGCATCACCCGCGAAGCCACCATCAACGGCAACCGACGCGCCGTCTGCAGCCGCCGCGTCGTCGGCCAACCCCCCTCATCCGGCCTGTCCTGCGACGAGTACCCCTTCGCATCCACCAAGGAAGGCGGCACCGCGCTGGGCTCGTTCTACCGCGGCGTGGCCTGGGTACCCAGGGCCGAGCAGAACAGCCAAGGCGGCCTGCTGAGCTCCTTCTACCGCACCAACCGCGTCCTGGAAAACGACCCCTTCTGGGTCAAAGCCTGACCAACACCCCCGCCCAGAGACCGGCCCGGCCAAGGCCTCCCCCACCGTCCTCACCCGGACCGCAGGGAGGCCTGCCGGCCCGGACCCCGCCGACTGGAGAAGCACACGTGACGACGCTGCTGGTCCGCACCGACTACACCCACCCCCACGCGTGGAAGAACCTGCTCACCACCGTGCAGACCCCCAACACCGACGGCTTCCTCGCCGACACCGTCACCCTCGACGACCCCGCCTACCGCGACCTGCCACCCGAACACGTCCTTCAACGACTGGCGGCAGACCAGCCAGACCGCCTCGTCGCACTCGCCGACACCACCACCCTCACCTCCGACGAACTACCCATCCTCGTCATCGACCGCTTCGAGGAACCACACCAGTCGCTGCGCGTCACTGCCGACCAACTCTGGTCCATCGACAACAACCTCACCCTCGGCAACATGGACTACGAGGAATTCGTCGAAGCAGCCCACGACGACGGCGTCTTCCGCGGCTTCTGACCGCGCCCGAAGTACCGCTGACCCGCCGGGGGCCCAGCTCGGGGTACCCGCTGCATGGCCCTGCCGGCGTCGGGCGGCTGGCAGAACTCGGTCGGGCGGCTACGTAGCCGAAATGAGCTCCGCCTCCGTGCCGCCGCAGCCAGCCGCGACGTCCAGCAGGCGGCCACCCGCTCCAGCTCGTCGACCGCCAGACCCCAGCGCAGCTTCGTCGCCGTCCACTCCGCGCCGTACCGGAACAACGCGTGCGGCGCCGGAGGGGGCCACTGCGAGGGCTCCGTGTCGCCCTGGCCCGGTTGGTGGTGACCGTGACCGCCACCAGCGAGGCCATCACACCCTGGTCGTTCGCGTACGTCTCCTGCGCGCTGGCGTCCACGCTGATGGCCCAGCTGGCGGAGGACACCATTGCACCTGTGCGGCATTCCCGGCCACGGGCTCCGGTGCGGTGGCCTGGGAGGGTGTTGGCGTGGGTGGGTGGCGAAGGCTGTGATGCATCCTTGCGGCGCGGCCTTCGCCTGCGCGCGGTTCGGCTGCGTGTGCCACGGGCGGGGGGCCTCCACCACCTCCGCCAGAAGCCTGAGAGCCGCCACGGCACCCCCGGCGTGGGATTCCTACCGCATCGCCCGTAAGAGCATCGAGCCCTCACAGCGGCTGACCTGTCCGGGATACAGAACGCTGTTTGGCGGCGGGCACCGATCGTCGGCGCCCGCCGCATGCCGCTCACTTCTCCGCGGTCAACCGTTCGGCGTACGGTGCGAGGACCGCACGGAGATCGTTGTCAGAGACGTCGCCCGATCCTCCGACCCCGTTCCATCCAACCATTTGATAAAGCGTCTCGACGGGCACTTTCAAGCCCCGAAAGAAAGCAGCGGCAAAGGGGAAGAAAGCGGGGCTTTCCCCCAGCTGCGACACTACCCACCGGGCGATGTCGACGACGTCGACCCCCCGCAGGGCCTGCTCTCTTACCCCGTCTCCCAGCACTTGACTGTTCATTCTCGGAAGAACACCACCGTCACCTTGTCGTAATTTCCGGGTGTTCCCTCGCGTTTCTCGATCTCGATTCTCCCAGTAAAGCCGTACTTTCCCGCCATCTTTCCCGTGAAAGTGAGCCGAGCAGCCTCTTCGTGGGAGAGCTTGAGGCTCTGGATTCCCGCATTGAAGCTGCGGAGGTTGTCGGCTATATCCTGCGAGTCGTCCCAGACTCCGCCGCCGACCCAGGTTCCACGGACTCCCTTCGCCTTGTCACCGAGCGCGGCCATGGCCTCGATGAACATCTCGGCTCCGGTGGGCGTCTTCCCGTCTACCGCCTTGATGTAGAGATTGAGAACGCCCTCCTTGTCGATGGACGCCATGAGGCCGCCAGCGCTGGTGCCCCCGTAGTCGTTGAGGTATTCCGTGTCGCACGACGAGTTGTGGACGAGGACCGGCGTGGTGCCCACCAGCACGTAGTACGTGTGGAGATCGTTGACGGTCAGGTTGTAGGCGGGCTGGAGGCCCTTCCAGTGGCTGACCTTGCCGACCTGGATGGTGGTGCCGACAGGGGTGCGCAGGGCGTCGCCTACGCGGAGGTCCGCGGCGTCGGTCCAGCGCTTACGGTTCTGCACCCAGTACGGGTGGTGGTCTGTCGAGGTGAGCGGGGCGGCCGACGCGTCGCCCCGCAGCTCGATGTCCGTGAAGTCGCGATCGTCCGGCGTGTAGATCTTGGCCTCGACGACGCGCGGACCGGTGGTCCCGGTCTCGGGGTCGGTGGCCTGGATGAGGTCGCCGGCCGCGATCTTCTCGATGGGCTTGGTGGTGCCGTCGCCCATCAGGACGCGCGTGCCGGCCGGGAAGCTGTTCTTCCCCACGCAGGGGGTGGTCTTCCAGAGATTGGCGAGCCGCTCGTAGAGTTCCTTGGCCTTGGGGCCGTACTTGTCGGCCCACTTTGCGAACTTGACGGCCGCCGCCCCCCAGCCGAGGACGGGGATAGCTGCTGCGCAGGACAGTGCTGCGTCCTGCCACATGCCTTCGCGGCCGGTGGGCAGGAAGTGCTCGATGGTGCCTTCCAGCGCATACGTTCCGCAGTTCGCCAGATCCGCGACTTCGCCGGGGCCCGGAAACAGGCCGAGTAGGTCGAGCTCGGCGTGGATGACGTCCATGGGGTGGACGCCGAATTCGGGCGCGAGCACGAGCACCGGGCCGAGAGGCCCTTGGACGACGAAGCTCACGACTGCCACGCCGTAGATGAACCAGCTCTTCTCCTGCTTCTTCTGAGCGGCTTCGAAGCGCAAGCGTTCCTGTTCGGCCTTGATGTACTCGTCGTGCATGTAGCGCTGGACTGTGGCGTCGTATTTGCCACGGGCCTGCTCGGCGCTCACGCCGGCGTTGACGGCCGAGGTGTAGGTCTGCTCGGCAGCCCGGTAGGCGCTCGCGGCGTACTCTGCCGCGACCTCGGCAAATGCCTGGGCGTCGGCGGCGGCGGTGCCGGCACGTTGGGCACTGCTCTCGGCGTCGACTTCGGCGCTGCGAGCCTTGGTCGCGGATGTGGCTGCCGCCCTGGCGGATGCGCCAGCGCGATCTGCGGCCTTCTTGGCGTCCTCGGCGTATCCGGCGGCCTTGTCTGCATAGGTGGCGGCCGTTTGGGCGTGGCCGGCGGCTTGGTCGGCGTATCCCTGGGCGGTGGCCGCGATCCTGGCGGCTTCGTAGGCGTCCTGATTGGCCTTGGCCGCGGTCTTGGCCGCGTCGGCGATGATGGCTTGGATTTCGGCGACGTGGGCGGCGTTGAGTTGGTCGCGGCGCTGGGCGCGGAACTGGCCGGTCGTGATGAACGAGCGAAGTGCGGTGTCCGGGCTGGCGAGCGCAACCTCCGCTGCGGCCTTGACCTCGGGGCTGCCGCCTTCGGCGAGGCGGGCTGCTTCGACGCGGTCGTCCTCGATGCGGGCCTGGTGCTGGCCGGTCAGGAGGAAGGCGGCCAGGGCCTTGGGGTCGGGGTTGTCGAGGGCGGCCTTTGCGGCCTCCTTGACTCCGGTCCCGCCGGCCTCGGCGATTTTGGCGACTTCGACGCGGTTGTCGGGAGCGGCGACCTGGTACTGACCGGTGGTCGCGAAAGTGTGGACGGCCGAGGCGTTGCCAGCCAGGGCAGTGGTCGCTGCGGTGCGGACGTCCTGGAGCGGTGAGTCCTGAGACAGGCGGAAGACGAGGTCGCGATCGTCCTGCTCTTCGGCCTTCCTCCAGTCGATGAGGACGTAGGAGACGACGGCCGTGTCGTCGCCGGCGAGGGCGGCTTGGGCGGCGGAGCGGCCCCATGGGCCGCGGATGTCGAGGGCGGTCAGGGCCATGGTGCGGCCGGTGGCCGCGATGTCCTGGGTGCTCGCCCCGGGCTGGGCGGCCTGGTCGGCGAGGGTGTTGAATTGGGTGTCGAGGTTGGCGGTCTGCTGCTTCAGGCGTGCCGCCTCGGCCTTGGCGTTGTCGTACTTCGCCTTGGTGTCGCGGGCCTGGTTGACCTGGGTCTTGGTGCGGGCGGCGACTTCCTCGGCCTCGGTGGCCCGGGCTGCCGCCTGGATCTCCTGGGCCTTCTTGACCGCGGCGTCGGCCATGCCGGCTGCGTTGAGTGCCTCGTCGGCGTCGGCCTTGGCCTGGGTCGCGGCCTTCTGCGCGTCGTTCGCGTAGTCGGCGGCGTGGCGGGCAGCGGTGGCGGCCCGTCGCGCGTGGGCCGCAGCCGAACGCGCGGCGTCACGGGCCTCGCGGGCCTGGGTGGCGGCTGCTGCGGCGTGGGTTTGCGCGGCGGCAGAGGAACGCTTGGCCTCGGCCGCGTGTCGGCGGGCCGCGTCCGCTGCAGCGACGGCTTCGTCGGTATCGGCCCCGGCCTTCTGGGCCCACCCGCTTGAATCCTGCGCGTGCATCGCGGATTCCGTGATGTCGTCGGCCGCGTTGAGCGCTGCGGTCAGGGCGACGTTGGCGTGCGTCAGGGTCTGGAGCATCGCGTCGGCGGAGTCGGCGACCTTCTCGGCCTGGTCCGCCGCCGCGGTCGCGTCTTCGGCAAGTTGCTCGTTGACCCTGCCGGAAGCAGCCGCCTGCCACGCCTTGGCGGAGGCCTCCGATGCGTAGAGCGCGGCGGTGGAGGCGTTGTGCGCGGCGATGATCGCGGTCTGGGCGGCGGCGTTGGCTGCCCTGGCGGCGGCGATCGCTGACTGTGCGGCTGCGGCGGCGCGGCGTGCGGACTCGGCAGCACGGCGGGAAGCGTCCTGCGCCTTGGCCGTGTCGTGCTGGGCGGCCTGCGTCTCGGCGGCTGCCTTGGCGCTCTCCTCCTTGGCCAGGCGGGCGGCGTCCTTGGCCTTGTCAGCTTCCTCCTGCGCGCTCTTCTTGGCCTTTTCGGCTGCCACACCGGCGGCTGCGGTCTGTTTGGCCAGGTCGGCGATGGTGGCGTGTTCCTGGTCCTGCGCTGCGGCAATGTATTGGCCGTAGGTCAGGAAGTCGCGAACGTCGTCGATGGAGCCCTTCAGGGCAGCGGCGGCACCGCGCTTGGTCGCTGGGCCTCCGGTGGCTTCGAGTTGGGCGACGCGCACGCGGGCGTCGTCGTCGCGCTGGCGGTACTGGCCCTCTGTGAGGAAGGAGCGGAGGTCTTCGGCGGTGCCACGCATCGCCTTATCCCCGGCCTCGCGGACCCCTGCTCCGCCGGCTTCGGTGATGCGGGCGGCCTCGACCTGTTCGTCCTGGGCCAGCGGGGCCTTCCAGCCATCCTTCATGAAAGCGGCTAGGGCCTCGGGCGTGCTGGCCAGCGCTTGTTGGGCGGCTTCACGCAGGCCGGGGCCTGCGTCGGTGATGAGCTTGAGCGCGGCCTCGCGCAGGTCGAGGTCCTCGGCGACCTTCTGGCCTTCGGCCAAGTAGGCGCGAACCTGCTCGTCCGTTCCGGCGAGCGCCGCTCCCGCGGCCGACTTGACCGCCGGGCCTCCGGCCTTCCAGTGCTGGAGTACTTGCTGGCGCGGGGTCAGTGGTGATGTGGGCGGGTCGTCGGCTGCGGCTGGTGCGGCCGAGATGAGTCCGGCGAGCAGCGCTAGAGGAAGCAGGCCGCGTGCGGCCGTGAAGGCCGTAGCGGATCCCCTCCCCCAAGCTCTGTTCCGCCGCACTGGGTTGTGACGCACGAAACGTTCCCCCCTGTGATGGTGTGGCGTGCCCGTACACGGGGCAGGGCCGGCTCCCTGGCTGTGATGGAAGGGGGCCGGTGGCGTCGTTGACGTCCTGCCTGTGCGCGGGACGGGGCCCGCCGCCCTCCTGTGATTCGGCTTCCCCAGGCCAGAGGACGGCGGGTCCCGCTCCGGACCGTCGGTCCGGCGCAGTTCTTGGTCGATCACCAGCGAAGATCAACTCGATGGCAGCAGGGTTGTACACCCCGAATGCGTCTTTACCCTCTCTTTAAGAATTAAGGTTCGCCTGGAGTCACGACGTGCGTCAGGACTTCCGATGCGCCCCCGCACCGGGCTCGACACCGCGAGCCGCCGCCACAACCATGCAGCAGGCCTCCTCCCAAGCCCCCTGCGCGTAAGGCAGGTTGGGCTCGGGGGCCGGACCGAGCCAGGCGGGAAGTGTTGGCCAAGAGTGCGGGTATGCTGCTCCGCGGCCCCCCAGGCACTCGTGACCCTCCGCATCGACGCGGTGTGGTCGCTTCAGTCCATCCCCCTTCGTCTTCCGCACGTTGGGGTTGCCTTGGAAGGCCAGACGAACTCTTGCGTATTCGCAGATGGTTGCCCGCAGCCACGTTGACCGCATCCCTCGCCATCGCCGCGCCGGCTCCGCTCGCCTCGGCTGAGACGCCGACGCCGACGCACACAGACGCGCCATTCAGCATCGAGGACGGCGCCTACCCGTTCCGCTCCGCAATTCTCACCGCCACCGGGGCCGACCTGATCGCCGGCGACGGCAACATCACCCACACGTCGTGCTCCGGTCCGCACCAGATCATGGTCTGGGCGCGGAACCTCAAGACCAGCGACTCCCGCATCTGCTTCAAAGCAGCCACCACCGGCTACCTCGAAGTCAACATCCCCCGCGCCTACCGCATCGAGACCGACGACCGCGACCTGCACGCGGACATCTCCATCGCAGGCACAACCACGGGCCTCGACATCCCCAAGGACACCAGCAAGGCCTTCGGCGAGGCCAGCCCCACCGACCCGAAGCAGGCCGTCCTGCTGAAGCTGCGCATCGCCGCCACCGCCCCGCCTGCCCGCCTGTCGGCAGATCCGGACCTAGCCTTCACCTCCAGGCTGCACATCGGTGACACCGAAGGCGGCCGGAACTGCTCGGCCACCGTGGTCGACGAGCTCTGGCTCGCCACCGCCACCAGCTGCTTCGCCAACAAGCCCGGGGACCCCGTACCCGCGGGCAAGCCCGCGATGGACACCACAGCGTCCCTCAGCGACGGCACGGTCGTCGCCGTCGACGAGATCGTCCCCCGCGCCGACCGCGACCTGGCCCTGGCCCGGCTCGCGCGCCCCATCACGGGCATCACCCCCGTCAAGATCGGCCGCAGCGCCCCGGCCCAGACCGGCGAGCTGGTAACGGCGGGCTTCGGACGTACCGCGACCGAGTGGATGCCGACCAAGGCACACCGCGGGTCGTTCAACGTCACCGCCGTCGACACCGCCACGCTCACCTTCACCGGCAAGGCCACCGGGACGGACACCGTGTGCAAGGGTGACGCCGGCGGCCCCGTCCTTCGCACCATGGACGGCGAATTCGAACTGGCCGGCATCACCAGCACCTCATGGCAGGACGGCTGCCTCGGCGCGGACGATACCCGCAGCGAGGCCCACGCATCACGCACCGACGACATCCGCACCTGGATCGCCCAGACCATCGACTCCACCGTCTTCCTGCGCAACGAGGGCTCCGGACGAGCCCTGGACGTCGCAGGCACGGCCACGGCGGGCGCGCCGGTGCACACATGGGACTTCTGGGGCGGCACCAACCAGCAGTTCACCACCACCGAAGCCAAGGAGCTGCGCGTGGGCGGCCTCTGCCTGGATGCCTCCGGCGGCGTCAAGGCGGGTGCCGACATCATCGCGTGGCACTGCAATGGCGGCGCGAACCAGAAGTGGAACCTCAACGCCGACAACACCATCACCGACGCCACCAGCGGCCTCTGCCTCGAAGCCCGCGGGGAAGGCACCACCAACGGCACCCCCGCCAGCCTGTGGTACTGCAACGGCGGAGCCCACCAGCGATGGAGCACCGCACCGCACCGCAGCGCCCAGCTCTCGCTGCTGGCCGCGGGTGCCGGCACGATGTGGGGCCAGACCAAGAACGTGAACGGCGGGGCGTTCGCCGATTCCTGGGGGCGGGTGGACGGTGCTGCCGTTACCCGTCTGACGAGCGTCACCTCCGGTCGGATCGTTCGCGTGTACGGCGTCGCGGGCGGCCGCGTCTACAGCCAGGACCTCGACACCACCACCGGCCGCTGGGGCGGCTGGGGCGAAGTGCCCGGCGGCGGAGGCGGTGTCAAGGACATCTCCGCCAGCATCGTGGGCAACACCGTGCACCTCCAGGCCATCGGAGGTGACGGCGCCCTGTGGACCCAGGTCGGCGACTACACCGCCGGCCGCTGGAACCCCACCTGGTCCCGGGTCGACAGCAGCGAGCTGACCGACGTCACCAGCGTCGCTTCCGGCCGTACCGTCCGCGTCTACGGCGTCGCGGGCGTCCGCGTCTACAGCCAGGACCTCGACACCACCACCGGCCGCTGGGGCGGCTGGGGCGAAGTGCCCGGCGGCGCCGCCGGCGTCCAGGACATCTCCGCCAGCATCACCGGCACCACCGTCCAACTCCACATCATCGGCGGCGACGGCGCGGTCTGGTCCCAGGTCGGCGACTACGCAGAAGGACACTGGAACCCCGCCTGGACCCGCGTGGGCGGCGCACACCTGACCCGCCTGACCACGAGCGTCACCGGCGCCACCGTCAGCCTCTTCGCCACCGGAGACGACGGGAAGATCACGACCGCCTCCGTCAACACCGCAACCGGCGACGCATCAAACTGGCAGGCGATCCCCGGCACCCTCACCACCAGCGACGACGTCAGCGTCAGCATCACACGCTGACCCATCCCCGAAATGCAACGCCCCCGGCCGTCAGACACGGCCGGGGGCACCCACGAAAGAGACCGCAAACGATGCCCCAACATCCGGCAAGCCGGGGCGTTGACTGGCCCGGAGAGGCCGCGGCCGCCGGGCAACCAGGGGCAATGTTCTACATGTCCGCGGTCACACTGCGGGCAGGGGGCAGACTGGGTCGCCCGGCACGGCCACGGTGCCGCCGCCACGAGGGCCTGATCTCCGAGATCGATGCCAAGCAGCAGGCATAGCCCAGGCCTCTTTTGAAAGCATCTGCAGGGGCGTCACCATCGACGGCCTGACCCACCGGAGAATCCCGAGGCAGCAATCCGTGTGCCGCCGGGGCCAGCCTCGCGCTCAGGCGTGGGAGGCCCAGCCTCCCAGGCGGGCCATCAGCCGACGGGCCTCGCGCTCGCTCAACCCCAGGGCCGCAGCGGCCTGCCCCGCGTCGTGATCGCTGCGAGTGCCGCGCGCAGCCCAGTAGCCGAGCCGCCCCGCCAGAACCTCCAACGCACGTACCGCCCGGAGAGCAGCGACCGGGGAAGTGGCGGTCAGCTTGTCGATCTCCACCTCCAGCCGCTCCAGCAGGACGGTGACCACCTCGGGCAGGGGCACGGCCTGGGCCGCGACCTCGGCGGTGTGCCCGTCCCAGTCCCGCTCACACGCCGCCGCCGGCCCGTCTCCCGCCTCGGCCAGCTCGTCGCCGCCGATCATCTCCCAGTCCAAGCGGTGCTGCGGGCCGGCCCAGCCACACGAGCACACCGCGCGCAGCACCGCCGCGCGCGGCCGGCCCTGGCGGCCGTCGTACACGCTCCACTGGGACACCGACCGCCCGCCGGGCCCCGAAGCGCTGTCGAAGTACACCGGGGCCGGTACGGTGCCGTCCGCCAGGAGCGCGCCGACCGCGCCCTGGTACGAGACACCGAACTCCTCCGTCGTCCATACGTCCCGCTCCACCTGGAGTCCCCTCTTGCTCACGATCCTCGAGCCGGCCCCGAACGCGGCCTCAAGCCCGAGCCTCCCCCGCCGCAGCGGGCCACCCACCGGTCACCGACCCAACAACCACCGTTGTTGGGTCGGCGGCCAGCGGATTCGCGGCTGTCGTGCAGATGGGGCCGCCGGAGTCGCCACTCCGCCTCCTGCCGGCCGGGAGCGGCGCTCAGCCGGAGTAGCCTCCAGCTCGGGTGCATCCACCCAGATCCGAGGCAGGGTGGGACCGCCTGAGGTGTGCCCGCCCGACTCCCCCTCGATGAGGCACCCAACACGCCCCCACCCGCAGAACAAGCAGCCTTCGCAGCCGTGCTCGAGACCCGCGGACGCTTTGTTTCATCGTCCGATAGCGGCAGCGCAACAACCCTGCACGGGCCGAGGCTTGGACCCGCCGATCGCCGGCCGGCCGACGCAGCTGTCGGCCTGTCCTGGGGAGGAATACATGATCATGCGCAGAGGTAGGCGTTCAGCGGTGGTGAGCGGAGTGCTTGCCGCAGTGACGGGTGTGGGGCTCTGGCTGGCGCCTGCGGCGGCCGCGGACAGCTCGCGTTCGGTGTACTACTGCGGCTCCTGGCTCAACAAGCGCTGCGGCTACGGGGGCGTGACGGACAACAACCTGCGGGTCTTCGCCTGCGACACGTACGCCAACGGCGAGGGGTTCTTCACCCAGTGGTGGCTGACGAACGGCGAGAGCGGCTGGGTAGCTGACCCCAACGGGTCCGAGGCGGGCTGCGGGGAATGGTGGGCCACCGGGGCGAGCCGCGTCGCCTCCTATCAGGCCTGTACCAACACACGTCCCCCGATCTGCAGCGAGCGGATCTGGCTGTAGGGGGTCGTTGCGGGCCGAAAGCCGCAGCGGCGCGCCGGCCACCGAAGCAGGCCCCCAGCCGGAGTAACCACCAGGCCAACCGCGCGTTGGGATCGGCGTGACGCTGGATGACCTCTACACCGACATCGTGGCCGAAGAACTCGACAACGACACCGCGCCGCCGCGGCTGCCGATGCTCACCCACCGCGAAGCCGAACTCACCCTCGCCCTGTGCAGCGCCGTCGCTGAAGGCGAGATGAACGAGGATGTACGCGCCATCGCTCGCGCCCTCACCACCCGCCTCGGCATGCGCCTACCCGCCACCTGACCATCCCCCCGCCCCGCCCAGGGCCCGGGGCTTCAGTCTCGGCGGCGGGGGATCCTCCCGCGTCGTCCACCCCGGCTCGTTCTGCTCCCCCAGCGGCGCGACCGGCGTCACCTCCGCAGGTACCCCGATGGTCTGCGGGCCCGGCTCCGACGGCCGCAACCGCTGGCACCGGGCCTGAAGGATCTGGCCTTGATAGGGCCCAGCGGCAGCTTCAAACCCGAGGTACCTCGGCGGCCGCCCCGGCCCGAACCACCTCCAGTACACGAGCGTGGAGCAGCTCGAGGCCGCCGGCCGGGACCGGGGTGGGGCTGCCGGTGAGGGTGTACCACTCGTCCGCGCCTGTGTACTGGATCAAGACGCGGGCCAGGCCGTCCGGGGCCGGCTCGGTGCGTATGGTGACGTCGCCGGTGATGACGCCGACCTCGTCGGTCATCGCCCCGCCGGGCCCCGCCTTCACCTCATCTGTCAGCGCCCGCTGGTGCGGGTGGGGGGTGGTCATGAGGTGCAGGTGCCCAGCATCGTGGTGAGCTTGTCCTTCTCCGACGCGGTCACGGTCAAGTCGTAGTGGGACTTCACGTTCGTCCACGCGGTCGCATACGTGCACCAGTACGTCGTGGCCGGCGGCTGCCACTCGTCCGGGCCCTGGTCTCCCTTGGCCCGGTTCGTAGCCGCGGACACCGCCAGGAGCTGCGGTCGGACCAGGTCGTTGGCGAAGGCCGAGCGACGGGCGTCGTCCCAGGTGTCGGCGCCTGAGCGCCACGCGGTGGCCAGGGGCACCATTCGATGTCGAGCTTGCCCGCGTCGGTGATCGTCTTGTTGTCGTACACCGACACCCACGTGCCGGAGGTCGCCTTGCACTCGCCGTCGCGCTTGACGTTCGCGCCGTCCCGCTCGAGGACCGTTTCGCGGGCGTCGCAGGACTCCCCTTGGGAGATCCAGTGATTGAACCTCGCCCGCGAGTAGCCCTTCATCGCGTGCTGCTCGGCCACCCTCAGCCCGGCGAGCTGCTTCTTGGCGACCACGGCTGTCGACAGGCCCGGAAGCTTCCTCGCCCCCGCCGGGCCGCCGGCCGGGGCCGGGGAGACCACTGGCTGCCCGGAAGCCGCCGACTTGGTCGCCGGGCGCTTCCCGTCACCGCCCGGCAGCGACTTGGTCTCCTGATCCGTACAGCCCACCGACCCCACAGCCAGCAGACCAGCTGTCACCAGGCCCGCCAATACCTGCATCTGACGATGCACAACCCACCCCAAATTTGGTTGATCAACACACTCCGGGGCGACCCTACTCGCCTCGACCTCGCCCCCAATGTTTTCGGCGGGATGAATGAGGGCCAGTGGGGCGGCGAGTTCGGGAGCCATTTGTGATTTTGTGAACAGGGATCGAGCGTCCCCACCCAGGGCTGATGAGCACCTGCTGCTTCACTCCATCGAGTGACCACAGTTCTGGGCGGAAACACACCGCCTAGGAGCTATCAGGGTAGGTCGGAGATATTGGTACCGGGTGGTAGCAGGAGTCCTGCGGGCGCTGTTTGCAGGCCGAAGCGAGGGGGGTGGGTGAACGCTGCGGTACGGGAAAGATCGACGGTACCGCCAGTGAAGCGGGCGGGCGGGACTGTGACGTGGAGGCTCTCCAGGCGATGTTCGCCGAAGTCCACGACGGTGCCGGTGAAGGTGGCGCCGGCGAAGTCGGTGAGACCGTGGGAGAACTCCGCGTCCTCGAAGCGAATCTCTGCTGCGCTGAAGGCGGCGTCGCGGAAGTTCACACGGGCGCCGGTGAAGCGGGCGCTGTCGAAGGTGACCCAGCCGCCACTGAAGACAGCCCGGTCGAAGCGGACGGAGCCGCTGCGGAACTCGGCGAGGCGGAAGTAGACACAACTCCCGTCGGCGAATTCGACCTCGTCGAAGACCACCTGGTCTCGATCGTGACCGACGAAGAGCGCCTTGACGAAGATGATGTCGCCGCCGATGAAGCGGGCGCCGCGGAAGTACGCCTCGTCGAGCACGGCGCCGGTGAAGTCGAGATCGTACCCCTGCCAGGATTCAGGCGAGTCGTCTCGCAGATGGGCGGCGATGAGCCGGAGGACGGTCTTGCGTATCTCACGTTCGCGTTGCCAGGCAACGAAGGCCGGCTCGTCGGTCGGAGGATCCGGCGCATAGGGCATCCTCAGGTAGCCACAGAGCACGTCGATGCAGGTCTGACGCTCCTGGCGCCACTCGTCGGCGAGTCGGGCCATGGCATACGCACCCGCCATCCGGGCCGCTGGTTGATCCGCCCCGAGCTGATCGGCTGCGGCCCCGAATCGGTCGGTGAAGGCCCTGCCGTGCTCACGCTCCTCACTCACCTCATTGAGATGCTGGCGCCGGTAGCCCACGACCAGAGCCACTACACCGCCGGCTCCGGCGACGATCGCCAGTGCGATCTTGATGCCGTCGTAAATGTCTCCGGGCTTGAGGGGTCCGGCCACGTGCAGCCGAGGTGCACCCAGAAGCCGCCAGAGCACTGCCGCGACGATGCCAACTGTGAAGGCGGACAGGAAGAGTACAGCCGCAACGTGCAGGCTCAGCGACCAGCGCATCACGCTTCGAGGATCTGAACCTGAACGCTCGCCGCTGGTCGCCACACCGTCAGCCTAGAACCGGTTACAAGATCAAGGAATGGCGTCGGAACGAATTCCCGGCGGAGCGAACCACTCCGCCCAGTCGCCCTGAGTCCGCGACGAACAGTCACTCGGCTCTGACGGCCATTCAGCTCAACGTAGGCGACGCAGTCGATCCGGTGGAGGCCCTTTGGACGCGACCTCCGAGCAGCACCGCCCGACAGCCCAGGCAAGCACCCGCTCGGCGGCCCGCCCCGTACGACGGCGGGCGCGAGGGGGGACCGCCACGACGACGCAGGCGCGTTTCTGCGTTGAATCACGGCGCCCGGCCCGGTGAGTTGGCCCCGCGCGCCTATCGGGACCGTCGCCGGGCTCGCTACATCGGCCTTTGTGATCAAGAACCTGACGACGCGCGGCCTGCCCGCCCTCGCTCTCGGCCTCCTGCCCCTCTTCACCACGGCCCCCGCCGCGAACGCCGCCCCCGAGGCCGCGCCGGCCGGGGTCCCGACGGCGGCCAGCCCGACCGCCGTGCGCGCTCCCCTTCCGTTGTCCCTCGTCACCGCCGCCGGCCGTGCCGCGATGGTCGGTGCGCTGGATCAGCGTCAGCCACGCGCAGGCGGGAGTGGCTCGGGCCGTACTCCGCTTCCAGCTGCTCCTCAAGGCGGTCCACGAGGACGACCGGCGGTGGGCGCGTCCCCGGCCGCGCGCACGACCCATAGCACCGGCCACGCGGCACGGTGCTCGTCGGGAACGAGCATGGTGGGCAGAGGCGACCGGCCCCCGCTCGGCGGTCAAGGCCGGCGTCGGGGCGAGGAGCGCAGCAGGAGTGGGGCTGCGGACGGTTCGGGGTGGGTGGCGCGTCAAGAACGGGGCCGTCCGAGCAGACGATCATGTTCCAGGGGGTAGGGAGGGCCGGTTCGGCCACGCGGGCGCGCACCGTGTGCCCCGCGCGGGTGCAGCTGACCGGGGGAGCCGCCGGCCGCGGGCGGTGCCTTGGGCTCCGGCTTTGTCACACCTCGATGTAAGCCACGACCACCACGGTGCGCAGGGCGGTGACGAAGTAGAGGATGCGTACGGCTTCGACCTCGTCGGTGTACTGGCGCAGCTGGGGGCCGGCCGTGTCGCCGGGGATCGGTTCGCCGATGTCGGGGTCGACGGAGAGGACGACGAGAGCGCGGTCGACGGCGTGGAGCTCGGCCTCGGTGGTGATGTCCTCCAGCTGCTTGGCAGCGGAGTCGGAGAAGGCGATACGGGCGCGTCGAGGGCCGTGAGAGGTGGGCATCAGGCGACGGCCGGGCGCTGGGCGGCGAGGCGGTCCAGGTGGGCTGCGCGCAGTTCTTCCCACGGGGTGCAGTCCTCCACCGCGGGCAGGCCGTTGGTGGCGACGTCCTCCAGGACGGCGGCTAGGCGGTCGGCGTCGGCCCTTGTCTTGGCCGCGAACGCGCGCAGGCCCTCGGCAGCCGCGGGCTCCAACTGCAGCCGGGATTCGGTCGCGGCGGGGACCTGCTGTTCGCTCATCGAAGGCTCCAGAGGGCAGAACTGGCGTGTCCTCCCACCGTATCGCCGCTGCCAAGGCGAGGGGGACCCTTCGAAGAAGCCGCAAGGCACACCCGCGGGGGGCGGCTGCGCAACCGGGTCCGCCCCTACCTCGAGCACAGCAAGGCCAGGAAGAAGGTTCTAGTCCTGGTCGCGGCGCCAAGGCCGATCGCCTGGACGCAGCAGCGTCTGCGGCGGCTTACCGCTCGCACGACGCTGGCCGGCCGTGGAGACGCCCACGAACACCAGCGTCAGAAAGCCCACCACGCCCAGCGGCCAGGCGATGAACCAACCGCCGATGAACAGCAGCAAGCCCACCGCCACCAGACCCCTCATCCAGTCCGGCCCCTGCGCCTCAGCCATCGCCGCCCCCCTCGATCGTCGAGGGCCACACCGTACGCCCAGGGGCGTGGTGGTCGTGGCCCGACCAACGGATCAGGGTGTACGACGCGTCTCCATACGCGGTGCGCGTCGGCAAGCTAGCCGGGCCACACCAGCGCTCTGTCCGTCTGGGGACGACAGACCGGCCTCACCTGCTACGGGGCGGGTGTGAACTCCACCTCGGTGCCGCCGCAGCCGGCCGCGATGTCCAGCAGGCGGTCCCGCTCCAGCTCGTCGACCGCCAGGCCCCAGCGCAGCTTCGTCGCGGTCCACTCCGCGCCGTACCGACACAGGGCCTCCGCCGACGGCGGCAGCCACTGGGCCGGGTCCTGGTCCGCCTTCGACCGGTTCGACCGCGCCGTCACCGCAACCAGCGAGGAGGGCTGGCCGAGGTCGTTGGCGTACGCCTCCCTGCGCGCAGCCGTCCACGCCGAGGCCCCGGAGTCCCACGCCTCGGCAAGCGGGACCATGTGGTCGATGTCCAGCGCGCCGGCCGGCGTCACGAGTTGCTCGTCGTAGTAGGACCACCAGGCCCCGCCCGTCAGGGTGCAGCCCGGCCCGACGGCTGGGGCTTCGACGGCCTCCGCGATGAGGACCTCCTGGCGGGTGTTGCAGCCGTCCGTCGGGTTCGCGCCCGCGTTCCAGTGCTTGAAGCTGGTGCGCTGGTAGCCCGTACGATCCTCGACCGCGAGCGGCAGGGCGGACACCGCGGCGCCGATCGGGAGGACCTGCGCAGCCGCGCGGCCTTCCTGCTCGGTGGCGTGGGCGGTTGTGGCGGGCAGGGACAGGGCGAGGGCGGCGGTCGCCGCGGTGGCGGCCCGCACGATCGTGATCATCACGCAGCGGTTCTACCGACCCCGGTGGGACCGGCAACAGGGCCTGGAGCAGCAGTTCACTCCCCCGGGGCGGACGATTCACCGGCGAAACGCCACTGCACACCGCCGAGGTAGAGGCCCGCGCGATCGCGATCCGGCCTTCGGGCTCAGGCGTGGGAGGTCCAGCCTCCCAGGCGGGCCATCAGGCGCCGCGCCTCCCGCTCGCTCAACCCCAGGGCCGCTGCGGCCTGCTCCGCGTCGTGATCGCTGCGGCTGCCGCGCGCAGCCCAGTAGCCCAGGCGCCCGGCCAGAACCTCCAGCCCGCGTACGGCCCTAAGGGCGGCGACCGGAGACGTGGCGGTCAGCTTGTCGATCTCCACCTCCAGCTGCTCCAGCAGGACGGTGACCGCCTCGGGCAGGGGCACGGCCTTGGCAGCGACGTCGGCGGTGTGTCCGTCCCAGTCTCGTTCACACGCTGCCGCTTGCCCGTCCCCCGCCTCTGCCAGCTCGTCGCCGCCGATCACGTCCCAGTCCAAGTGGTGGCGCGGGCCGGCCCAGCCGCACGAGCACACCGCGCGCAGCACCGCCGCGCGCGGCCGGCCCTGGCGGCCGTCGTACACACTCCACTGCGACACCGACCGCCCGCCGGTCCCCGAAGCGCTGTCGAAGTACACCGGTTTAGGGACGGTGCCGTCCGCCAGGAGCACGCCGACCGCCCCCTGGTGCGAGACACCGAACTCGTCCGTCGCCCATACGTCCCGCTCCACCTTGAATCCCCTCACGCAGCTGCTGCACGACCCCCGGGCCGACCCCGACGCCGTCCCACCCCCGAGCCTCCCCCGCCGCGGCGGGGCCGCACCGGTCAACGGCCCAACAACCACGGTTGTTGGGTCGGCGGCCTGGGGACCCGAGGCTGTCGGGCCTGCGAGTGCCGCCGGAGGGACGCCGTTCCGTCTCCTGCCGGCCCGGAGCGCGCGCGCAGCCGGAGTGGCCGCCAACTCGGCGCACGGATCCGCCCGGATGCGAGGCGTCTCCGCTCCCTCAGGCGGCGGCGCCGCTGCGGCGGCCCGGACCGGACCGCTCGGCACGGCGGATGCCGCCGGGCGTACCCGGTCGCGGGCATGGGTGTGTGCCGAGCGGCCTCCCCTGCCGCCCGGCACACACCGGCTCCCCCACGACCGACCCCCGCTACCCCTCCACAGCGACGGCCAGCCCGGCCGTCCGCTCAGTGACGGTGGTGGCGACCCCAGGAGGCGGTGTCGACGACGCGGCCGCGGTCGTCGCGCAGGGTCGCGGTGTCGGAGCGGTTGTCCCACACGTAGTCGTCGCGGTCCTGGAAGAGGTCGGTGCGGGAGTCGCGGCCGTGGCCGGTGTGGATGCGGATGGTGTCCCGACCGCCGAGGCGGATGTCCTTGAAGCGGTAGCGGTTGCCGTCCTCGTCCTTCAGGGTCCAGCCCTTGAGGTTGACGCCGTGGCGGGAGTTGTTGGTGATCTCCACCCACTCGCCGTTCAGGGAGCGGTTCGAGCCGTCGTCGCGGCCGGGGCTGTCGGCCTGGACCCGGCTGATCTCCACCTGCGGCCGCTGCTGGTGCCGGCGGTCACCGTCGTCAGCAGAGGCCGGCACGGCCACCGCGGCAACGACGGCACCCGCGGCAAGGACGGTGGCGGCGATACGGCGGGTGGACGACGCAAACGTCATGTGATGCTCCCTCAAGAACAGGCATTCACCCGCCGATACAAGGTGCGTAGCGGCCTGGGTGCCCGACCCCTTGGTGGTGCCGAGGAGCCAAATACTCGACCCCGGACGACGCCGGCTGTAGGGGCCCACCAGGGCTGTTACCGGACGTGGATATTTCCGTCACGGTCGCCTGCATGGTGCACGCAACTCGCTCGTACGTGGCCCTGACATCCGATGCCTGATGCACCCACCCGCCACCCAAACGGCGCCCACGATCATCACGCACCGGCGCACCACCCGGCGCACAAAACCACCCACCCCACCATCCGGAGTAGTTGATTCCGTAATAACTGTTCTGCGGGTTTCTTCGCACAGATCTACTAAAACCGCATAAATCTCCGCATGCCGCAGCCATGCGCCGCCGACGCGCCGCCGCACCCCGGGCGTTGTTGGGCAGCGAATGACCCCGTACCCCTTCCGCGTCGACCGCAGCACCTTCCTGCGCGCCCGCAGCGGCCTGTGCCTGTGCGGCCCCGGACCCACGCCGCCACCGAGGGCCATGGAACCCCTCTACGCCGCCGGCCGCGCTCACCCTCGTCCAGGCCCACCTCCGCGCGCCCCTGGACGGGAGACTGCTCTCGCGTGAGGGTGCTAGCGGTGCGTACGTGCGCCGGCACGGGGGCTGGCTGGCTCGGCAAGGAACCGGTAGGCGTGGAGCGGCGCGCCGCTGCCCTCGCCATCGTCGACCCGGATTGGAATCCAGGTGCGCCCGGGTAGGCGGCGGCCTGGCATCGCTTCGGACCTCCGGGTCTGGGGTGCCGCTCCATCACCGACGCGACGGCGCAGGCGCGGTGCCCGCCGCACCCCAGACGTCGGTAGGTGAACCCGAGCCTGTACCCGCTCAGCCACACAACGCACTTCCATGCCCGGCGCCCGCCCGCACCGGATACAACAAGGACGACCCTGTACGGAAGGAACGCCCCCGCATGACCGACGACCGCTGCCCCGCCGCGCACGACGACGACGAGACACCCTGTGCCGGACCACACGATGCCGTCACGATCCGCGACGAGCACGGGACCGAGTCCGACGCGTGCGAGATCCACGGGCCCCGCATGCTCGCCTCAATCACCGGGGCAACGGTCTGGCCCGGATCCGTCCCCGACGCTGCGACCCGCGTGCACGCAGCCGCCGGTGCGACCCATCCGTTCCCGTGGCTACTCGACGCCCCGCGCACCCGTCCGGACCAGCTAGCCCACACAGCGAGCCAGGCACACACCCCCGACTGACCCCACCACACACGGACCGGGTGGCCCCCGGGGCAGTTCGCGGTCAGCCGGAGTAACCGACAACGCGACCGTGCGTTGGGATCGGCGTGACGCTCGACGACCTCTACACCAACATCGTGACCGAAGAACTCGACACCGACACCGCCCCGGTGCGGCTGCCGATGCTCACCCACCGCGAAGCCGAACTCGCCCTCGCCATCCTCACCGCCATCGCCGACGGCAACACCAGCGAGGAAGTACGCACCACCGCCCGCGCCCTCAGCAGCCGCCTTGGCATGCGGCTGTCCACCACCTGACCCGCTGGGCCGCCGTTCCTATGGCGAGGGTGGACGTGCGTGGCAGGGCGGCGCGCTTAGCCGGGTTCGCCCGGTACCACGCAGTCGAGATCGAAGGCATCGCCGTTGGTGCCTCGGTCGGCTTCGGGTGAGGTGACTTCGACAACCATCTGGCCTTGGATCCGATCGCCAGGACGGGCGTTGGAGAGGCGGACCTCGTACTCCTCGTGCTGCTCGTTGGGGACGGTGAAGGTCATGCTGCCGGATCGGGCGGTGATGCCCTGGGCGAGGAGACGGTCGTCCGGGAGCCATCTGTACTCCACGGTGCCCGCGGCGAGCGCGGCTGCCGAGAAGGTGAAGACGATCGGCTGGGTGCAGTCGACCTGGCCGCTGCGCGGCTGAACACTCACGCCCGTCCCGCCCAGCAGCGGGCCTGTCGGCGGTTGGGAGATCTTGCTGGTCTCAGGCGTCGTGGGAGTGATGCTCTCGGTGTTCCCGTCGTCGGAGGGGTGGCGCTGGGGAGTGCCGGTCGCAGGGGAGGTGGGGTCCGGGCGAGGGTCGAAGGTGGGTCGAAGACCCTCAGGGTCGTCTTGGGGCGAGCGGGTCGTGGTGGGGGATGCGGGCTCGCCGCCGCTGCTCGGGTCGTGCGAGGCGCTCGGGTTGTGGCCGGCGGCGTCGTCCTTGGAGTTCAACCGGTCCACCGCGAAGTAGGCCAGCAGCACGACGCACAGCACTACGGCCACGATTCCCGCTGGGCCCAGCGTCCCCGCTTCGGGCCGCCGGCCCTCCTGCCCGGGTGATGGCGCCGGTGGGGGCGTATCGACGTGCGGCTGGGCTGGGGCTGCCGGGGACGGCGGCGGGGGCGGGGCGTCGTACGACGGCGGCGACTCGGCGGTGGGGTACTGGAAGTCCTCGAACTGGTCGTCGGTGGACTCCGCCAACGCGATCTGGCGCTCCAAGGCCTGATCCGCGTAGCGCAGGAGTTGGTCGGCCTGGGCCAGCGCCGTCTGTGCGGTGGTCTGTCGGCCGCTGCTTGGGCCCGGGGGCGGTGGCGGGGTGGGCGGCAGCATGACGCCGGCTTCAGCGATGCGGCGTACGAGGTCGGCGGCTTCGTTGCGTACTGCCAGCGCGGTGTCTGCGGCATCCGCCGTTTCCGACGGACCCTGCGTCAGCGCACGAGCCGTAGCCTCGCGCGCGGCACGCAGTCGCTCCTCGATCTCCGCCTGCTCATCCTTGAAGCGGTACAAAACGCTCCTCTCGGGATCTTTCTCCTCCCATGCGCGGTGAAACAACTCCCTGAGGTGCTCGTGGACCTGCCAGGTCAGGGGGCGGCCCTCGGCCCTCTCCAACGCCCGCAGCAGAACATCACGCTCGTCCCGGTTGGGAAGCTTCTCGCCATTGACGATCCGGCTCAGCGTCGCCTGGCCGAACCCCGTCTCCTTTTTGAGCTCTCTGAAGGTCCGACCGTGCTCCTTCATCCGGTCGAAGAAGATCTCCCGAAGAGCAACGACGAAGGCCCGCCTCGCTAAGCCCATCCCCTCAGCCGGCAACGGCTTACGCGGCCGCCCTCCGCCGGCACCACGCCCACCACCCGGCCCTCCATCCTCTGCCCCGGCAGCCATCCACGCCTCCCCCCACCCCCAGGCCAAAACGCCAGTAAATCCGCCCTGACCTGCGGTTGTTCCATCTAGCGGATCAACAATCAGACCTCGACGCTGGGTGAGCCACCCCGATGACTCGGTGACCCGACATCACCTCGCCTGCGTGAGGAGACCAGCATGGCCAAACCTGCCCGCGCACCGCGCACGATCGAGCACATTCCCAGCACCCGCCACACCGCAGCGGTGCACGATGTATGACTTCCTCCTGCACGACGTCGCCGGAAACCTCCTCTCCGCCCTTCTCCTGACCACCACCACACTCGCCCTCCGCAAAGCAAAGGCATGGCGCAGCTGCCACCACCGCAATCGACCCACCGATCACGCCGACGACCCGAACTAACCACCCGGACGCTCCGCCAGCCGGGTCGGGCGGTCTGTACGCCGGGGATCGGACCATGCGCACAGCCGCGATAGGCCACCACGCCAACCTCCCCACCGACACCGCACCGCGGTGCGGGTGCCGCTGGGTGTAACCAGTCGCGGACATGGGCGTGTGCCGGACGGCCTCCCCAGCCGCCCGGCACACCGACTCCCCCACGACCGGCCCCCGGCTACCCCTCAACGACGGCGGCCGGCCCGGTCGTCCGCTCAGCGGCGGTGGTGCCGGCCCCACGACTCGGTGTGGACGACGCGGCCGCGGTCGTCGCGCGCGATGGGCGCCCGCCGCCTCGGCTCGGCTCGGCCTCAACCTCCCCCAGACCTTCCTCACCGACGCGGCCAGGGCCCCGGGGCTTCAGTCTCGAGGTACCTCAGCAGCCGCCCCAGCCCGGACCGCGTCCAAGACGCGGGCGTGGAGCACCTCGAGCCCACCGGCCAGGACCGGGGCCGGGCTGCCGGTGAGGGTGTACCACTCCTCCGCCCCTGTGTACTGGACCAAGACGCGGGCCAGACCGTCCGGGGCCGGCTCGGTGCGTACGGTGACCTCGCCGGTAATGACACCCACCTCGTCGGTCATCGCCCCGCCCGGCCCCGCCTTCACCTCACTTGTCAGCGCCCGCTCGTCCGGGTGGGGGGTGGTCATGAGGTGCAGGTCTTCAGCATCGCGGTGAGCTTGTCTTTCTCCGCCGCGGTCACCGTCAGGCCGTAGTGGGACTTCACGTTCGTCCACGCGGTCGCGTACGTGCACCAGTAGGTCGCGGCCGGCGGCTGCCACTCGTCCGGGCCCTGGTCGCCCTTGGCCCGGTTCGTGGCCGCCGAGACGGCCAGCAGCTGCGGCCGGACCAGGTCATTGGCGAACGCGGAGCGGCGGGCGTCGTCCCAGGTGTCGGCGCCGGAGCGCCAGGCGTTGGCGAGCGGCACCATGTGGTCGATGTCGAGCTTGCCCGCGTCGGTGACCGTCTTGTTGTCGTACACCGACACCCAGGTGCCGGAGGTCGCCTTGCACTCGGTGTCCCGCTTGACGCCGGTGCCGTCCCGCTCGAGGACGGTCTCGCGGGTGTCGCAGGACTCCCCCTGGGAGATCCAGTGCTTGAACCGGGCCCGCGAGTAGCCCTTCATCCCGTGCTGCTCGGCCACCGTCAGCCCGGCCAGCTGCTTCTTGGCAACCGCGGCCGTGGACAGGCCCGGGAGCTGCTTGGCCCCCGCCAGGCCGCCGCCCGGGGCTGGAGAGACCGCCGGCTGGTCAGAAGCGGCCGCGGACCGGGTCGCCGGGCGCTTGGCGTCACCGCCAGGCAGCGACTTGGTCTCCTGATCCGTACAGCCCACCGACCCCGCGGTCAGCAGACCTGCCGTCATCAAGCCAGCCAGCACCTGCATCTGACGATGCACAACCCACCCCAAATCCGATTGATCAACACACTCCGGGCCGACCCTACCCGCCTCGACCTCTCCCCCAACCTCCTCCGGGCAACGGCAGCCGGCCCGGCCCATGCTGTTCTTCCTTGAGAGGAAGCACGCAGCGGCCGCCCGATGGCCGACGCCCTCCGGCCGACTCAGCAGTGCCCTGTCCCTTCGAGGAGGGGTTCATGTACGTCTTGCGCGACTGGGCCAGGCGTGCCTCCGTGCTCATGTTCGGTACACGGTCAGCTCCCCCAGCGCGTGTGCGGTCGGCCGGCCCCAGCCCGAGGGCGACTCGAGCCGGCTCCGGTCGGTGGAGGGTGGGACGGTGAGGGTCTGCGGCAGGGTGATCGTCGTGCCTGTCCGGGTCGGCCCGGGGGCGGCGTCGAAGTAGTAGACGTTGAGCGAGCTTTCATCGGTGACGAGGTGCGGTCCCGACCAGACCTGCACGGCGGTACGGACGGCAGCCGCGTTGATGACCGCCTTGGTGAACATCCGGCGCAGGCGCATCAGTCCGCCCGCGGTGACGATCCCGTCATCCGTCGTGCGGACCAGGGGCGAGGAGTCGGCTTCCGCTGCTGGTCCTTCGGCGGGGATCTCGCCGGTCAGCAGCAGGGTGAGCATGATGGGGACGGCCTTGCGGCGTAGCTGCTGGGTGGTGTCGCCCAGGCGGTGGATGTGCTCGGCGGGCAGGGACAGGGCCAGGGATCCGGCTTCGCCTCCGATGCTGACGGGGACGGCGGAGCAGCACCAGTCGGGTCCGTACTCGAAGGCGTCGTAGACCGGGGCGCCGGGCCGCAGGCGGCTGAGGCGCTCGAGGAGGACGCGGGGGCTGGCGATGGTGCGTTCGGTGAAGGCTTCGGTCTTGTAGCGGGAGACGTGGTCGGCTTGGCCGGCGGGGTCGAGCTGGCCCAGGAGGCATTTGCCGACGGCGGTGGCGTGGCCGGCGTAGCGGAACGGGATGTACTCGTGGACCGGTGGTGTGGTGTCGGCGGTGGAGGCCTGGGTGATGCGGATGTCTCCCTGGGCGTATTGGCCGAGGTAGATGGCGGCTCCGATCTCCTGGCGGGTGATGGCCAGGGTGCGCTGGAGCTGCGCGGCGACGCCAGCGCCGACGGGCAGAGCGAGGCGGTCGAGAGCGAGGCCCGGGGCGAAGACAGTGTCGGTGATGGGGTCGGCGAACTCCTCCTCGCACAGCATCTCCAGGATGGGTGTAAGCGTCGCCTCGGGTAGGCCGGTCTCCTGGCTGATCTGCCGGGTCTCGACGCCAAGGCGGTGGTCTTGCAAGACGCGGACCACAGCCAGGGCCCGGCGTGCTTCCTTGAGGGCCTGGCTCGTTCCCGGGGCGCTCGGTGGTGAGGGGGGTGCGCCGGTGACGAGCTGCGGCACGGAGGGGGCAGTGTGTGGGGTGCGAGGCTTTCGGCGGCGGCGATTCGGAGCAGTCAGTGGGGTGGGCTTTTCCCTTCTTCCGCGGTGCACCATCCAGCCCCCAGGGATGAGGGGGTAGTCCCAGGGTGCGGGTGGGGGTGCGACGGCGAGGACGTCCTTGGCGATCCGGGGGGCGGGCAGGGGGATGTCGCCGAGCTCGGCGTGGCTGGCCAGGCCGGTGTGCTGGGCCATGCGGATGTAGGCGGCCGGGTGCGGGGGCTGAGCGGCGCCGTGGCCCCACCACGCCTCGGGGGTGAACGGAGCGCCTTCGGGGGCGGCCAGGTCGGCCCAGCGTTGTGCGTCGGCGTAGTCGCCGCCTGCGCTGTGGTGCAGGAAGAGGCAGTAGGCGGCGGTGCGGTTGTCCGCGCCGGCGGCGTACTGCCACCAGAAGCGGGCGCCGTGCTGGTCGTCGGCGAGGTGTAGGACGCACGCGAAGATCAGAGCGCCTGCGGTCAGGGTTCGGTCGGAGGCGAAGACCGCGAGCCGAGAGGCGGACTTCACCGCGTGCACAGCGGCGACGGTCAACGCCGTGAGCGCTGCTTCGGCGCGTTCGGGGTGCACGGGGTCGACTGCGGCCGGGTCGGGCCAGAACGGCACGGGGGCGGCGTCTTCCTCGCGGCGGGGGGCGGGGCGGGCCATCAGGCGGGCGCGGGCTGCTTCCCGGTCGGCGTGGGAGCGGCGGGCGGGGCGCCGGGGCCCGGCGGTGCGGAGCAGGTCGTCGAGGGGGTCGGTTTCGGTCCTTTCGCTCACGATGTCATCCCATCCGAGTGGTCTGTCTCAGTGGCAAGCAGCTGCCTCAGCTTTTGCTTGGCGTCTCTGCGGGTGGTGCGGACCGTGGCGGGCGTGATGCCCATGCGCTCCGCGGTCTCTTGGTCGGTGTCGGTGAGTCGGGTCGTCATGATCAGGACGTCGCGCTGGCGTTCGGTGAGGTGCTGCATCGCCTGGTACGCCGCGATGCGGCGGGTCAGCTGGTGGTAGGGGTCTTCGGCGGCCTCGTCGGCGGAGGTCTCGAAGGTCGTCAGGTCAATCGGATCCATCGGCTCGGGACGCTTCTTGCGGCGCACGTTCTCGATCCGGAACTTCAGGATCCGCCAGGCGAAGCCGGGCGGGTTGGCCATGGTCTGCATGCGCAGCCATTCGTCGCCGATGGCGCTGAACGCCGCGTCCACGGCCTCGTCCGCATCCGCGTGCGAGCCGCCCAAGCAGTCGCAGGCGAAGTCCCAGTACTGGTCGTAGGAGGTCTCGTGGAAGTCCCAGCAGGCCGCGCGCAGCCCCGGCGGGAGCTGGTCTATGGAGCGCGGGCGGTCGGGCAGGCCGACGGCGCCGCCCGGCTCCTCCGGGCCACCTTCGCTCACCTGTCCACCTCGTGGCGGCCATCGTCCGGGCCGCCCGGGCGGGGGCTGGCGGTGGTGATGTCGGAGATCCCCATCCGGACCCCGGCGGTCAGCAGCCGGCGGCCCACGCGTACGGCGTCGGGGCCGAGCACCCGAACAGCCAACACGATCTCGAGCCACGTCCCAGCGCTGTGCGGCACATTCCCTCCAACAAGCGGATTCGGCCCGTCGCGGGCCCCCACACCACGGCGGTGAAGGCGAGCGCCTTCACCGGTTAAGGGTCCGCAAGGGGCCGATCTGTGTAGAGGGAAGAGGAAGAAAAAGTATTACGCCCGTTTTTGAAGATGATGACGAAACCAGCGAGCACACACGAACACCACGGAAACGCAAGGCGATCAGAATCAGCCGATTGAGCACAACGCCTGCCGTTCACCACGGAGTGTGCGCCGGAGCACCACCATGACTGCGCCCCCGCATCGCAGGCCCGACCTCCTGCGGGCTGAGCGCATCGCCGCACCCTTGCCGTCTGGTCGCCGCCAGCTACGTGGCCAGCGCCTTCGCGAGTTCGTCCGCGGTGGGCCGGTCGGCCGGGCCGGCAAGGAGTACGGGCAGCAGGGTCTGTTGGAGGTCGGGCCAGGGCCGGGCCTGGGTGAGGGGGATGGAGCTGGTGGCGATGTGCTCGCGAAGCTCGTGGGCGCTCACAACCTTCGGGTCGATGCCGGCAGCCTGGTAGTCCAGAGGCCAAGTGCCGGTGATGCAGGTCCACAACGCGGCCGCGAGTGCGTAGACGTCGGCAGCTGGCGTGACCACGACCGGCTTGTCCCCGGTCAGGACGGCGGCGGCGAGTTCGGGGGCGAGCAGGTGCGTCATCCCGCCCGCGAAGTCCTCGCCCTGGTCCCAGCCAGGCCGCCAGGCCCACGCCAGGTCGATGAGCTTGACCCCCGTCTCGGTATGCAGGGCGTGGGCAGGCTGGAGGTCGGCGTGCACCCAGCCGGCCGCGTGCAGCTCGGCGACGGCCACGCACAAGTCCACCGCAGACGCACGCGCATCCTCGAGCCCGGCACCGCCGCCGCTCTCGCGGACCGGGGCGAACACCTCGTACGTGGTGGGCCCGCTCAGCCACTGGGTGAGCAGCCACGCGGCATCGGGGGTCACCCCGCCGCCGAGGAGGTAGTCGACCTCGAGAGCGGTCAGGGCGGCCGTTTCGCGGGCGGTGATGGGGTAGCCGGGGCCGCGGCCGACCTTGAGGGCGGCGGTGCCCCTGCGGCCGGCCGCCTTCCACACCGCGGAGCCACGGCGGTCGGTGACCTCGGTCAAGGTCAGGCCGGGGCCGCAGTGCGCGGCGACCGCGACCGTGGCGGCCGTCGGGATCGGGGGCTCGGTGCTCATGGGGTGTTCTCCTTTGTGGGTCTGGGCAGTCGGGCGGCCCAGGAGCGGACGGCGGCCCAGTCGCGGCCGAGGGTGTCGAAGACGCTGCGCCCGTCGTCTGCGGCGTCGCGGACGGCCTCGGCCAGGTCGGGGGTGTTGCGGAGGAACCGCGGGTCGCGGGGGCGTACGGCGGGCCGGATGGACAGGAACGTGACCGGCGGGACCGGGAGGGCGGCGCCGTGCCGGCTGGTGTCCGCCTCGCCCTCCCAGAACTTGCCGAACATCAGCCCCACCGGCCCATAGAGGTTTTTCAGGGCCCAGTGCGGCCAGTCCAGGTGCCGGCGCGCGGCCCCAGCCACGACCAGGTTCTCGCACACCAGGTGCCCGCGTGCGCCCTTGGCCAGAAGCCGCACCCGCTCCGCCGCGGCCACAGCAGCACTGAACAGGCCGGCCTCGACGTCGAACAGCTCCACACCTGGCTCGATCGCGTACGTCGTCCAGTACGTCAGCCCGTAGCGCACCGACGGGGCCAGGTAGGGGCAGTGCGCGGCGACGGCATCGAGGTACTCGGTGAAGGCGGGGGTGGTGGTGCGGTCTGCGGTGACGCGCAGAGCCCCCGCCCGGGCGGGCGAGGGCTCCGGGAGCGCGGCCAGGGTCACTGCGCGGGCTCCTCGGTGAACTCCGGGCCGCAGTTCCACGACGCCTCGACCCGGCCGGTCTCGATGTAGGCGGCGAAGGACTCGCCGTCCAGGCGGCCGCGCTCGTCGGTGAACCAGATCGCCGGCAGCGGCCCGTACGCCTCGAGGTAGGCGTCGATCCAGTCGATCGGGCCCGAGCCAGAGACCGGGCTGTGTCCGACGACCGCACCCGCGTACTCGAGGGAGAAGGCGGCGTAGGCGGGGGTGGTGAGCTGGTCGTGCCAGAAGGCGTCGACCGCGCCGGAGAACATCTGCGGCAGGCTCTGCCCAGCGCGGTGGCGTTCGCCGGCGATGGTCAGGAAGCGGGCCAGCTCGGTCCGCTCCACGGTGGCGGTGGTCATGACGGTGCCCCTCTCGTTCGAGTAGCAGGAAGGACCGGGCATAGACGCCCGCGGCCCGGAGGGCGGAGCCCGCTTCGCGGCAGCCCCCGGCGGCAGCGCGGCGCTGGCGAGTCGGGCTCCCGGCCCAGGTCCAGCACCTCGACGGTAGGCGCGGCCGGAAGCCTGAAGGAGGACACATCGGCGGACATCCCAACCCGCTCGGGAAGGAGTACCTTCAGGCCACGACCTCAATCGACCACGGTCCACGCCGCACCCCGAACCGGTGGCGGCGCACGGGGGTTTTCGATGCCCGAGTCGCCAAACGCGAAGTTCACCGCCGCCTGCCTCGCCCGCGGCTGGAGCACCCAGTCCGACGTCGCCGACGCCTACGCCCAGCACGCCGCCCTGCTCGGCGAACACGCGTCCATCACGGTGCGGCAGGTCCGCCGGTGGGAATCGGCGACGCCGGGCTGGCCGAACACGCTCTCCCGCCGGGTCCTGCGCGCCATGTTCGCCGTCCCCCTCGCCGAGCTCGGGTTCACCCCGCCCCGCACCCACCGGCACAGTCCCGCCCGCGCGGTCGGCGGGGAGGTGGGTAGCAAAGAGAAGTCCGTGCGCAGGCGTCCCTTCCTGCAGGGCGTCGTCGGCGCCGCGCCGCTCCTGGGTGCCGATGCAGCGCAGCGGCTGGACAAGGCGCTGGGCGACGCGCGCCGCTACAGCGACCGCGCCCTGGTCGCCCACCTCAGAGCCACCCTCGACGAGGCCGCCCGGGCCGACGGCCGTACTGGTCCGCGCCACGCGCTGCCTGCCGCGCTGGAGGTCCTTGAGGTCGTCGGCGCGCTGCTGCGCGAGAGCCCCGCACCGGTGAGGAGCGAGCTGTTCGCGCTGGGTGCGCGGGCGGCGGAGTTCACTGCCTTCCTCCACCGCGACGGCGGCGCCCCCGCCCAGACGGTGCTGTTCTTCCACGACCGCTCCGCGGAGTTCGCGATGCTCGCCGACGACGGCCCGATGCACGCCTACGTCCTGCTGCGCAAAGCCCAGGCCGTCGGCCGCGAGGACGCCGACCGGATGCTCGACCTCGCCGCCGCAGCCGCCCACGGCCCCTTCCGTCTCCCCGCGCGGGCCCGCGCCGAGGCCCTACAGCAGCAGGCCCGCGCCCTCGCCCTGACCGGCGCCCCCGCCGACGACGTCGCCCGCACCCTCGACCAGGCCCACGCCGAACTCGAGGCCGCGCCGCCGCCCGAGCCGGCCACCTGTACCGGGCCGCTGTGCGCCGGATACGGGACGGACCGGCTGGTGGTGCAGAGTGCGATCAGCTACCGCGAGGCCGGACAACCGGACAAGGCCGTCGCACTGTTCCGCTCCCGCCTGCCCCACGCCCGCTTCGCGCCGCGAGACCAGGCGTTCTTCACTGCCCACCTCGCCGGAGCCCTCGCCGCCGCCGGCGAGCCCGACCAGGCCGCCGCCACAGGCCTGACTGCTCTGGGTCTCGCCGCCGGCCCCGGCTTCGGCCAGGCCCTCACCGAGCTACGGCACACCGCCGGACAGCTGCGGCCCTACGCACGCCGGCCCGCCGTACGCGAACTCCGCCAGGCCCTGACCGCCCTGACCGCCTAGTGCCGCATGAGGCAGCGGTCGCCCTACCCCGGGCGATGTTCGTGAGGGGTCGGCTCAGGTTCGGGGTGCGATCTCTTCGAGGTCGTTGATGGTGCCGGCCATGATCGCCCGGATGTGTTCGGTGAGGTGCTCTGTGGGCCAGTCCCACCAAGCGAGAGCGAGGAGACGGGCGATCTCGTCGTCGCTGTAGCGAGTGCGGATGAGTCTGGCCGGGTTGCCGCCGACGATGCCGTAGTCGGGGACGTCGTCCGCGACTACGGCGCCGGAGGCGATGATCGCGCCGTGCCCGGTGTGGACTCCGGGCATGACCATGGTGTCGTAGCAGAACCAGACGTCGTTGCCAACGATGGTGTCGCCCTTGCCGGGCAGGTCTCTGAGCAGGTCGAAGTGCTCAGCCCAGGAGCCGCCCATGATGGGGAACGGGAAGGTCGAGGGGCCGTCCATACGGTGGTTGGCGCCGTTCATGATGAACCGCACTCCGGTGCCCAGCGCACAGAACTTCCCGATGATCAGTTTCTCCGGACCGTAGTGGTAGAGCACATTGCGGGTCTCGAACGCGGTCGGGTCGTCGGGGTCGTCGTAGTAGGAGTACTCCCCGACTTCGACCAGCGGCGAGGTCACCAACGGCTTCAGCAAAACCACGCGCGGCTGGTCGGGAAACGGGTGAAGCACCGTCGGGTCCGCGGGAAGGCGGTTCATGGAGTCGCTTTCGGTTCGGCACAGGGGGCGAGTGCCCCCATTGTGCTCATGACGGCCGCTACATCTTCTGGCGAAGCCGCCCCGCCGACGGCCGGCGCCGCGCCGTCGACGACAGGGCGAACGTTGCCTGATGCGGCACTAGCCAGCGGCGGTCAGGAAAGCGGTCACGCGCTCGATGACCTGCGCCTGCCAGGCCTGCGACTGCGGGTGCACATACGCGGGATCCTCATGGACCGCGAACCCGTGCTGTGCGCCCTCGAGCTCCATCAGCTCGGCCGGCCCGCCGAGCACGCGGACGTAGCGGCGGGAGGACTCCACCGGCACGAAGGTGTCCTTCGTGCCGTGCACCAGCAGCGCCGGCGCCCGCACCGCACGCAGGTAGACGTCCGGGTCGAGGTAGAACACCTCGTTGTGCAGGGCCCGGCCCAGCTCGAACGGCGACAGCTCCGTGAACCCGCGCTCGTCGAGATCCCGGGCCGCCGCGGGGGTGATGTAGTCGCCGTCGAAGTAGGGGCGGCTGTCGACGTAGCGGTCCTTGTAGTCCAGGCGCGGGTTCAGCAGCACCAGCCGGTCCACGTCCTGAGAGCGGGACCCGGCGTGCAGCGCGGCCGCACCGCCAGAGAACGACGCCGCGATCACATGCACCGGACCCTCGTAGCCGGACTCGGCGCGGGCGAAGCCGCCGGCCGCCCGGATGTCGTTGGCCACCCCCGCCATCGTGATCTCCGCAGGCCGACCACCGCTCTCGCCATGCGCCCGAAGGTCGAACCGCACACACCACACCCCGGACGCCGCCAGGCCGGCCGCGAGACGGGTGAAGAACCCGCCCTCGTGCCGGGTCACGCCGGCGCCGTGCACCAGCACCGCCGCACCCGCCGGCGCCCGCCCGCCCACGGGCGCGGTCACCGTCCCTGCCAGCGCCGTACCGTCCAACGACACGAACCGCACACCCAACTCAGCAGTCATGCAGCCGATCGTAGGGAGCAGACCAGGCTCCTACGGGCACATCAGGCCAGCCGACTTCGACCGTCGTGCCTTCACCGGCCTGCTGGGACGGCTGACTGGTTCTGTTCAGGAAAACGGGAGGCACCCTGCCGCCAGCCTCCGTCGACGGGGTTGATCCAGATACGTGCCGAAGGGGCCCCAAGTTGATCTTTAAGTCTGAGTAGCGGCTCTTCGCCCAGATCAAGGCGCATCTGACGATCCACACGTTGTAGGCCGCGCCTGTGGTGGGACAGGTTGCTCTTCGGGCTGCGCGACCGGAGCAGCGTCACTCCCAGGTGATGTCCCCGTGCAGCCTGGTCTGGGGCGGGAAGAGCGGTGCGCCCTGGGGGGTGGTGGTGACGATCTCGATCCGCGGCACCCTGCCAATGATGACTGAGCCGTCCGCTCTGATGCCCATGACCGGGGCGTTGGGGATGGGCGCCCTGGACGGCACCACGAGGACGTCGCCCACCTGGAGGGGGTTCATGGTGCCCATGGTCCCGTTGCTGACTTGCCGGGTGGCGGTCCTGATGGCGATGGCGGCCTCCTGTGGTGGCAGTTTGCGCGGCAGCGCGTTGAGCCGCCGCATGAACTCTCGGAACGGGTTGCCGCGGAAGCCCGCCTCGCTCATCTCCCGCGCCAGGCGGGCGCCGAACTCTTCGCCGGTCTCGGCCAGTACGGGCGAGGTGAGGGGCTCGGGGTCACCGCCGCCGATCCGCGCCACTCGGTTCAGCAGCGCTCGCAGGGCCATGCCCGCCACCAGGCCGATGGCGAGCACCGCCAGGTCGTGCTGTACCTGTTCGGCCAGCTCCCTGCGGGCCCGCAGCGCGCACTCCACGATCTGCGGGGTGGTCGCCGGCGACAACACGGTCGGTGCGACGACCGCGCCGCCGGCGCCGCGGTAGAAGGTGACGGCGAGCCCATGGCCGGGGGCTGGCGGCCCGTACGGGACGGCCGCAGCGGCTTCGTCGCGGCTGGGGTAGACGGCGTTGTCAGGGGTGTCGGCGGCCGCCAGGCCTAAGTTGACGTCCGACTCGGACACAAAAAGCGGCAGCGGCAGACCCTCGCAGTAGACGAGGTAGCCGCCGAGGTAGATGCCGTAGCCGACGGCGGTGACCCGGTTGTCGATGTAGTCGCCGTGCCGCCGCGGGTCGCTGGCAGCGGCCGAGGCGACAGGCAACCGGATTCCGCGCCGCTCCAGGACGGCCTGTTCGGTAGGCGTGACCTGCTCGAGTTCGAAAGAGGACTCGTCGCGCTGCAGCACGCCCGGCAGCGCCTGTACCGGCTGCTCTCGTGCCTGGGTGAGGAGTTGGGCCGTGGCCTGGTTACCGACGAGCCGCTGGAGGGCCAGCAACCGCGCCAGGCCATGCGCGGGCTCGGGCAGCGCCGCCCGGTGGTCGGGGCCCGTCGGGGCGACGACCTCGCTGCGGACGGGGACCGGTACGTTCTTGTCCACTGACCCGTTATGCGGCCGGGCGCGTCGCTCAGGCAAAGCCCTCGGGGTGGCCGAAAGGGCAGCGTCGGCGACGCCATCGCGCACGGCGGGCCGCGGCGGGGCGAGCGGGTCCTCGCCCCAGGAACCGGCCGATATAGCGGTGGAGCGCCCCAAGCGCAGCAAGGGCGAACGACCTTGACCAGGGGCGAGTGACAGCCACAATCGGCCCGCAAGGAAGGCCCAAGTGCCGTCGGAACTCGTAAATCTCCAGGGAGCAGCGCCTGGGAACGCCAGGGCCCACACTGGTGGGATGATCGAGCGTCGCCCTCTGGGCACCGGCCCCCGTCCCGCCGCTCCCCCGGCACAGGCGCCGACGGACCGACCAGCCCGTCTCGCCGCCGAGCTGGCCGCCCTCTCCAAGGCACCCACCGCGGCGGCCTCCCCGGCCGCGACGAGCGGTCGGCGCCGTCTGGGCCCCGGGCACGCACCCACCGGCTGACCCGCCAGAAGGCCGCCGAACGGGCGCGCCCCTTGCCGCTTGGGCGGCGGCCTCCCTGTTCCGAACTGGCCGCAGAACCCAGCGAGCGTACTGACCACACACGCCTCCGGCACGCTCAAACGACAAACACACCATCCCCTCGGTACAGCCGTGCTACACCGCCTCCGGGCCGAACCGCCGCGCACGAGTTGGCCGCCCGCCCGGCGGGCCCCGCCACTCGACCCACGGCCGCCTTGAGTAGCCCCTCGCGGCCACGGCTCAGCGCCCGATTGCGCCCTCGCCCGCGCTCAGCTGGCCGCCGCGGTCGGCCCTGCATCGAACCGGGGGACATAGGCGGCGATCACGTCCAGACGCACGCGCTTGAAGCGGACCGGGTGCCGGAACACGCCTCGGTCCACGGACCGGTCCGCACTGAACTCGGCCACCGTCTCCGGGCGCACCAGCGTGGTGTCCAGGGCGTCGCGGCTGCCCCAGGCGGAAGCGAACCGCACCCCCGTCCAAGGGTGCTCGGAGCCGGCTTCCGACAGGTGCTCGGCCACCTGCCGGGCCGCCTGCGGGCGCAACGGGACCGTCTGGCCGACGGCGTGCAGCAGTCCGGCGTTGTCGTAGCGCCCCAGGACAAGGAGCCCGGGGCTGGACGGGGTGTCGGTGATGACTCCGATGATCACCTCCATGGTGTCCCGGCGGCGGATCTTGGTCCAGCCGCGGTAGCCGGGCAGGTAGCGGGTGGACAAGCCCTTGACCACAATCCCTTCGACGCCGGACACGTCGGTCCAGGACTGAAGCCACTCCCGCGCCGTGGCCAGGTCCGCCGTCATCGGGCACAGCGTCCACGGGGCGGTCAGGGCGTGATCGGCGAAGAGGCCTCAAGGCGGGCGCGGCGTTCACCGTAGGGCAGGGTCAGCAACTCGGCGCCGTCCTGCTGCAGCACGTCGAACGCGACGAAGTACGCCGGCCACGCGGCGGTAAGGGCGCTGGCGCCGCGGGCGCGAGCCACGGCCCGGCGCTGAAGCCCCTCGAACGACAACCGGCCCGCCTCGACGTCCCAGACGAGGAGCTCACCGTCGAGAACCAGGCCGGGCGGCAACTGCTGCTCAGCGGCTGCGACCAGGTCCGGCCAGCGGTCCTGGACCAGCGCTCCGCGGCGGGTCTGCACCAGCACCTGGCCGCCCGGGGTGGTCGGGGTGAACAGCAGCGCGCGGTGGCCGTCGAACTTCTGCTCGTAGGCCACCCCCGCCCGCAGGGCGGCCGGGCCCGGTACCGACTCGGCAGCCTGCGCGAGCATCGGCTCAACGGGCGGTCGCAATGTCACCTCGGCGCCTCCCTCACAGGTCACCCCCCTCCTTTCCAGGGTCCGCCGTCCCCGGTGGCCGGCCGAGCCCGGGGCGGTGCGGGTCATCCGTCCGAGGGGCACACCGGGGCCGACTGGACCGCGTGGGAGCCTGCGTGCGGCACGGTGGGCGGCATGCCCCGCTGGACCCTGCCTCTCCCCCGCCGCGTCCGCCGTCGAGCCGGCGGACGACAAGCGCCCGGCCGAGGCCTGCTCGGTCCCCCTGCCAAGTAGCACGACACTGCCGCTCTCCCGCCTGCCCGAGACCGACCCCGCACCCCCCACAAGCGCCCTCCCCGCACGGCACGCGGCTGGCCCGGACCGCCCAAGCGCCTACGGCCCGCCGAGCACCCCGCCTCGACCAGCACGCCGAACCCCGCCGCCCCGCCACCCACAACGCACGGCCGCACCGGACGGCAACCAAGCCGGTCGCGCGCGGCGCAGCGAAGCCCAAGAGCAAGCACCGCCCGAAGGCGCGGCCGCAGCCGGCCCCGCAAGCCCGTACGACCGGCCCCTGCGCCCGGCGGCCCGGACATGGCGCAGCTCTGCCGCGCCGCCCACGGCGTCACCAGCCCCGCGAGCACCGCCCTGTGCCGGCAGACCTACGGATGATCGGGTGGATGGGGCGCGCCACACTCGCGCTTAAATTCGAGCATATGATCTAATTGGAGTGATGGCATCAGTCGATCTCGGCAAGCAGTTTCGCCGCGGCGCCCGCCCATGTGTACGCCTTAGCTAGCCGATTCCGTAGGTCACCCGCCCGCTGGAAGGCGGCCACACGGTCTGCCAGAACCACCTCGACAGCCCGGCTCCAGCGCTCTGAGTCCTCCGTGGCGTCACCCGAGAGCTCAACGATGAACTGCATCGCCTCTTGGAGGCCGAGCGTCTCCTTGAGTAGCGCAGCCAGACCGCTGGCGCCGCTGGCGAGCAACGGCGTTCCGGCCGTGATCGCCTCCGCTCCCACAAGCCCGAAACTCTCCGCCCTGGACGGCATGATCACTAGGCTGGCGGAACGGAGATCTGCAGCCAACTGACTAGCTTGGGTGACGTACGGACGAACGAGAATACTGAGCGAGGGGTTGCCCGACCAGTTCCGCAATTTGTTCCGGAGATTTTCGGAACCAGAAGGCGGCGCGCCACGGACAACGAGTTCGATGGGTGCGGATACGGATACACCCCTGCGTTCTGCGACCAGCCCCATCGCACGTGCCGCCAAGTCGAGGCCCTTAATGTCCTCGTCTTCAGCCCGCCCCAAGAGCAGGATCTTCAAGGGTGCGCCGGATGAAGGCTCGCGAGTCCTCATGTCCACCGATTCAAATCCCGGGTCGATGCGGAGCGGCAGCGGCGCGTCGATCGCCTCGAACTCGGTGAGATATCGGCTGTACAGACGGGGACCCACCACGACTGGCCGGTGGGCTGTGCGGCCGAGTTCGAGTTCGATCCACGTGCGCGCGTAGGCACGTTCGCCAGCGTCATCGACCCTGCCTGGTCTGTGCCACTCGAGCTCGTCTGGAGCAACATGGATGATGTGCAGTCGCTTGGCTGAGGGAAAGTGGTCCTCGGCCAGGAGTTGGGCGGCCATGCCTGTCACACGCCCGTGGCCGATAATGATGTCGGGATGGTCTTTGGGCGCCAGTGCTGGCTTGCGGTATAGGGCGTCGATTGACGACCAAACCGGAAGCCGTGCAGCCTTGAGGAGAGTTACGCCGCTTTCAGCGGCTGCCTCTATGGCCTCAGTTCCTACATCTGGGAGGAGGCAGAAGACCTTTGATCCCAAGGCCGCGAGGCCTTGGCACAGCTGGCGGTTGAAGGTGGAGAGGCCTCCGCGTCCCGATTCCCATTCGGTGGCGACTGCCAGCACTCGGGGCCGTGCATGGCGCGGTTTGGGGCGGGGTGCCCTTTTTGGCGCCGTGCGCCCCTTCCGGTGCCGGGAAAACTGGGGCCGGAAGACGTCTCGTTCAAGCCACGCGGGGTCATACGACGTGATGAGGATATGACCCTCCCTCGGGGGGAGCCATGGGTCAATCACATTTGGGTTGCCTGCGTCAGAGAAGATGACAAGCCAGCGGTGTCGGAGGTGGCTGAACAGCCAATCGACGTTGCTCGTGGATCTAACGTCGCCTTTGAGGGAGAGTTCATGAGCAAGCCGCGTGTAGCCATCGCGGATGTCTGAGACATGCCCTGCTTCGACCCACCAAACAATGTCGTACTGGCTGGCGAAGCGGTAAGCATATTCTTGAGCGATCTCGTCCTTGCCGACATCATCTTGGGCGCGTAGCTGCTGAAGGATCGCGATACCCCGCTCCATTAGATCATGTCGCACTTCGTTGATCAGCGAGTCGCGCCCGGTTACCTCAGGGCCTGTGCGGCTGACGTTCCAAACCGAGGGAAGTCCCTCTTCGGTTGGCAAGCGAGGGGCGTTGTTCCGATCCGTGTGACTGGGGGCGGAAGTAGTGGAGGCCTGCATGGCGCTTCCGACGGCATGTCGCAGTCGAGCAGCAGCAACAAACTCAAGCAGACCGCTGAGATCGACCCACTGAACTGACCGCAGGTCGTGCGGAATGACGTTTGGCTCCAGTGGCTCCAAGGCGAGCAGCACAAGACGCGGGCCGCCTGGCTTCCTAGCAGCGGTGCTCGCTAGCAAAGCAGGGTGCCATTCGACGACGACCCCGCTGTCGCGCCCGGCGGAGGAGGGATAGATGGCTACAACCACGGAGGCCCGCGCCAAGCCTTCCTGGATGCGCTGCAGCCAGTTGTCGCCTAGGTGGATATCCCAAAGATCCAACCAAACGTGGTGACCTGCCTGCTTAAGCGTCGAGGCGACCCACTCTGCGTGTGCGCGGTCCCGGCCGGCATAGCTGATGAAGACGGATTTGCTCATGTCAGCCACGACTCCGATCCTCGCCTCAAGATCCTTCTCAAGGGCTGTCTAATGATCCCGGCGGATCAGTGCGCAGCGTCGGATGTGGTCCATCGCTAGGGCACCCTCACGCTGGATCGGACAATCCGACACCGCTAGGTGCCGTAACCGGCGTAGCTCGCCCGCCGGGGTACTGGACAGTCCTTTAGACCGTATCTGCGGCCTGATGCCTAGGGCTGTTTTACGCTCCGTTATGTGCTGGGATTGCGTCATCCGGGAGCGGCGGCACCTGCTCGGCCCGCGGGCGGCCCGGAGGAAGTGCAGGCAACACGCCAGCCCTGCGCGCGGTACGCCGCTCCGGCAAACCCGCTCTGCGCGTCCTGAAAGGCCGCACGTCAGGCGCAGTACGGAGGCTGAGCATGTCCGTCCTGCCTCCCGACCTGCCCCGGCTGCGGACCCTGGTCACCTACCTGCGCGGCGAACTCGCCCGCACGGAGCGCACCCTGGCGGCCGCCGAGGAGGCCGAGGTCCAGGAAGCCGTCCGCTGGCCGCCGCGGGAGCCGCTGGCGTGGCTGATCGGGCGCGGTATCGGCACCGGCCGGCCCGCGATCCGGCTGCACGTCGGCGGCTGCTGGGACACCGGCAAACGCTCCGTCCCCGCCACCGCCGAACAGGTACGGCACCTCCTCGCCGAGGACGTACCCGCCTGCCCGCACTGCCGCCTGGACACCGTACTGGGAGTGCTGGAGTGAGCGCGTACCGGCACGGTGGGGGGATGAGCGATGACCTGCGCGTGGTCGTGTATCCGCCGGACGCCGAGGGCGGGCGCCGTGTCCGCTGCGACGGCGAGATCCTCGGCCGCGCCCGCGGCCCCGGCGATCTCCTCGAATTCCTGCGGCGGGCCGGGCTGGACCCCGACGTCGTCCGCCTCGACGACCCGCTCCTGATCGAGTGGCGTGGGGGCGGGCCAGCCGTCTGGGGCCCCGATACCGACGAGCAGTGAGCGCCGCAGCAGTGCGGGCCGCCACCCGGCGAGGGTGACGGTCCGCACTGCTGCGGCGCTCAACAGCACCAACCCTCTCGGTTCTGCTCCAGGCCCGCTACGAAGGCGGGCCACGGAAGAGCACTCAGTACACCAGAACGTGGGTGATGACGATCTGGGGTGGGTTTTCGTCGCGGCTGATGACGTACTCGGCGATGCCGAGCTCGCCCTCGGCTCCGAGCGCCAGGCGGCGCTGTTGGGGCCGCCGCGGGGAGGCGGTGCTGCCCGGCACCCTACCGGCGGCCTCGCCGATGGTGACCATGGCGGCGACGATCGCGCCGAAGACCTCCGGAGGGAGGCTGGGGTCCATCATCAGCTGCGCGACCGTCTCGGAGAGCACGCACGGCAGGCCTTCGTCGTACGGGTCACTCAACGGGCAGCCCCGCCGCGCGGCGCCGTGCCATCAGGTCGTCCAGCGAGACGGTGGGCATCGTGCCGGCCAGCGCGGCGTCGGCGCGCGCGTCAGCGTCCGGGTCAGTGTCCATCATCGCCTCCAGCCACCAGCGGCGTAGGACCTGCTCCGCCTGCTCGGGCGCGGCTGCGAGTAGTTGCCGGAAGAACTCCAGCCGCTTGCCGGAGTCGAGTGCCGCGCCGATGCCGTCCGCGTTGCGCGGCACCCGGTCAGGGCGCTCTTGGTGGATCGGCTGTGCCGTCATGGGGGCGCTCCCTCGTTCTTCTGTCAGTGCAAGTCTGCCCGTCAGGCATGCTCGGGGTCGAGGGGCTGCCGGGCAACGCGACCTTCACACTCATCGCTGGCCAGGGGGTTGCATCCCAAACCGACTTCAGACCTGCACGAATCCACAAGTCAGAAGCGCCCTGCGCCGGCGACAGGGACTGAAGGGACCGAGTTATGCAATTGTCGGCGCGACTGCCAGTCCGCGTTGCGAGCGCTCTGTCTTCTTGCCGACTGTGCCTGGTTCGACGGTGCGCGGGTCTACCGCCTCGCCTGGGGCGCCGGTCTTGTACGGGCCGTCGGGCACGGCGTCGCGGTCGTGCGGGAGGAGGTAGAAGACCCGGCGCTTCTGCAGACCGCTGTCGGGATCGGCTTCCGCGGTCTCGTTCAGTTCGGTGAAGCCGACCATGCGTCCGTCACGCGCGTAGCGGGGCTTGCCGCGCCGGCGAGGGGTTTTGTCGAGGGCTTGGCGCACGTAGTCGAGGTCTGCGGGGTCCTCCAGCCACACCACTTTGTCCTCGTGGGCGAGGTCGCTTGCCCTCAGTAGCGAGCTCATGGCCTTCGTCCCTCCTTGGTCTGCTGTGGCTGTGGTGCGTGATGTTCGGTGGTGCGAGCTGTGGGGTGCGGCCGTGTGGCTATGGCCGGTGGCGGCGCGGCGTCGTGCGTTGCGGTCATGGTGTCGCTGTCCATCGTAGGTGGCGGGTTGGAGCGGGGACAGGAGGCCTTGGTTGCCTGGCGTCGGCGGCCCTCCGTTCGCCGCGTCAGGTGGGGCCGTCCTCGTCGGCGAGGAGAGCGAGGCCGGGGTAGAACTTCTGGCCGTTGGAGCGGAGCATCTCGCTGGGTGAGGGGATGCCGACCTCGGCGCGGATGCGGGTGGCGAACGCGCGGGTGGTCGCGGGTCGGAGGCCTTCGCCGGCTTGGCACCACTCGCTGTAGGCGCGGTAGAGGGCGCCCTGCTCGACCTTGAGGTCGCGGGGTTCGGGGAGTTCGGCGCCGTTGGTGCAGCATTCGGCGAGGAAGCGGCCGATGTGGTCTTCGGTGGTGGCGTAGGCCTGGGTGGCGGACCGTACGACGGTGGGGCCGGTCAGGGCCGGCTTCGTGGCGAGGTAGGCCTGGGCTCCCTTGATCATCCAGTGCAGGATGCCGGGGCCTTCGTCGCGGACGAGTTCTTCGGCGAGGTTGTCGATCTTCCGGTGGTCGGGGACGACGCGCTCGAAGGGGATGAGGCGGATGCGGCGCCAGAAGGCGTGTCCGCCGGTGCCCACCTCGGGGCGGTGGTTGCCGAGGAGCCAAAGCTTGTGGGTGGGCTCGAAGCTGAAGAAGTCCTGGCGCATGCGGCGGGCCTTGAGGCGGTCGCCGCCGGTGAGGAGTTTGACGCGTGCCTCGTCGAACTTGTCGTGCGGTTTGAGCTCGCTGCAGACGAATAGGCGTCGGCCGTGGAGTTCGGTGAGCTCGGTGGAGTGCTCGTTGAACTTGCCGCGTTCCATGAGGAAGCCGGGCGGGGCGACGTCGGCGTAGTCGCCGAGGATCTTGATGACCATGTCCATGAGGGCGGACTTGCCGTTGGCCCCGATGCCGAACAGGAAGGGGAGGACCTGGCCGCCGACGTCGCCGGTGATGGAGTAGCCGAGCAGGAGATGCAGGAAGTTGATCATCTCCTTGCCCTTGTCGTCGTCCCCGAAGGTCTCCAGGAGGAACCGCTCGAAGCGGGGAGTGGGCATGGCCTCAGGGGCCAGGTAGGTGGCACGGGAGTGCAGGTCTCGTGCGGGGTCGGGCTTGTGCAGTTCGCCGGTGCGCAGGTCGACCGGGCCGGCGGGGGTACACAGGGCGTACTTGTCGCCATCGAGGACGTCGGGGTCCAGGGCGAGCTCGGGGGATGCCTTGGCCTGGGAGAGCATCGCCTTGACGCCGGAGGTGGACATCGAGCGGCGGCGGTGCTGGGCCAGCTCTCGGTCGGTGAAGATGCCGCGCGGGTCGTGTACCGGCAGTTCCTCGGCCATGTCGCCGGCGGCCCAGATCGCGGCCTTCTCTCCGCCGGTGCGCTTCCAGCGGTACTCGTCCCAGGTGTACCAGCCCAGGCCTTCGACGTGGCGGAACCGGCGGCTGTGCAGGTACGCGAAGAGCTTTGCGTTGCCGCGGTCGGACAGGTTCGTCAGCAGGCCGGTCTGGACGAAGTCGCCGGGGCGGGAGACGGTGGGGCCTTGGTTGCCTTGCTGCGCGGGAAGGTGGGCAGCGGCAGGCGGCGGCTCGGCGTTGAAGGCGGCGAGCTGATCGGCGGCGGCGCGCGCGTTGAACTCGGTGCTGCCTGCGCTGCTCATGAACGTCCCTTGGGGTGGATCGGGCGGGTGCTGCCGGCTCGGAGCGCGGAGTCGATGATGTGCCTGTTCCTACGTGGCTGCTGGGGACGTGCTGCGTCGGCAGCGGCGGTCAGCAGGTCGAGGGTCTCGTGCTGGGTGAGGTGGCCTCCTGCGGCCAGGCCGCCAGCGGTGAAGGCCGCTCGGTTGAGTTTCTCGCTGAAGGCGGTTCCGGTCGGGTTCTGCGCGCATTGCCGAACCTCATCGAGCAACAGGCCGAGAATGCGGTGCGCATCGCTCTGCTGCGGCGCAGTGCTGTGGCTGCGGTGCGGGGCCCGAGCGGGTCGGGTCGGCTCGGAGATGAGGGCGTGGCCAGTGCGCGTCAGTTCGGCGCTTAGCCACAGGGGCAGGAGGGCTGGCGTGCGGGACCCAGGCAGGGCTTCGTAGGTGCCGGCCGCGGTGTGGGTGGTGGGGGCGATGATGTAGCCGCCGGTGGCGCGTACGTCAACCTGCCAGGCGAGCGCGACTCGTGTGCTGGTGCCGCTGGAGGAGCGGAAGGCAGGGGTGCCGGGAGACGTGCGATACCAAATGTGTAGGCCTCCGGAGGGCGTGCGCACACGGAGCGTGGTCGCGTCGTTTGTGGGGTCCGGGCGCCCGCGGTAGGCGGCCAGGAGCGCGAGGGTGTCGTAGCCGGAGCTCAGCCCCGTGAGGTCAACCCGTTCGTCGATGGGGATACCCGGCAGAAGTCGGTCTCTTGGGGGCAGTACGTCGGTGTGGGCGTCCACATCGATGACGACGAGTCCGGCCGGGCCGCAGGAAACGCCGACTCCGAAACCCGGTTCGTAGCTCCACCAGTCCTGGATCAGGGTCGTGTCCGTGGTCGCGGCGTGGAAGCCGTGGCACCAGCGACGATGTGCCAGACACGGACAGTCGGCCGGCTGGTGGGCTTCACGGCGGCAGGACTCGCAGTTCGCGGCCGGGGTCTTGGCTCCTGGCTTGAGGGGGTGAACCGGGTATCCATGGGCGGCGAGCCAGAGCGCGACTCCGAGCCTGCGTTCGGCTGCGGCATCAGCAGCTCGTGGCGGGCGTACAGAGTGGGAGGGCACGTCGTTCCTTGGCGGGCGCGTAGCTGTCGTCAGGCTGGGTCCGGTTCATGACGGTTCAGATGGTTCCTTGACCGTCCCACAGGGACTGAAGGGACTGAACTTTCCCAACTCTCGGAGCCTAGCGCAGGCGACACGCCGTACCGTGCAGATTCCTCGGGTGAGTTAGGGATTTCAGTCCCTTCAGTCCCTCAGTCCCACTACACGTGGGGTGTTATGCGTGCATCACACCTGGTATGCCCGAAGGGAACTTGCATGCCGTCGAGGCCAAGGGACTGAAGAGCCAAGATCCGCCACGCCAGCTCACCCTTAGCCGGCCCTCGCAAGGCAGGCCGAGACTCCACGGGGACTGAATCCCTTCAGTCCCTACCTCAGTCCCCGCCCTTCAGTCACTGACAAACCTGCAGGTTGCGGGCCTCTCGCCGACTGATCAGGGACTGAAGGGACCAAAGTTTGCAGTTATGTGCTGAACATGAAGATGAGCATGTCCGCGTACGCGTATACCCACACACACGTGAAGCGTGGAAGTACCAAAAATGAGTCCCTTGAGTCCCTGCTCTACCTGAGGAAGTCCAGTTGACCTGGGAAAATGCTGAGGGACTCAGCTGAGAGGGACTGAAGATGCGCTCCACGTTCAGACACTGGGCACGAGGGTCGAACGCGGACGGGACTGGACCGCCCCGGCAGGTTTGTGATCTTGAGCGGGTAGTTCAAGAAGCGGCCTCGACTAGCAGGGCTTGAGCATGCCTTCGCCAAGCCTGTCGATGAAGGCACTGGCTGACTGTCAGAGGGCATTTGCCTCCCAAGCCAAGTCAGCCACCCGACTACGTATCCGGACGAAGGCTGTCGGTGTGCCCGGGCACCCCTGCCTGCGGTTCCGTACAGAACGGGCCAGAAACCAAATGCTGTTCTCGAAGGATCCGGGATGGTTCGGCATCGGGGACCAGAAATCGCACGCACATCGAACGTCGGCGCGATGCTGACGACCAGCCGATACGGTGCGTATATGCACATGACGGGGGAGAGGAGGGCGGGCACCGCACTGCTGTTGGCGGCCTCCCCCGTGGGCAAGAGCAGACTGATCGAAGCCAGCAGTGTCATGCCGACGCTCGCCGCCGTCCCGCCCGCGGCATGGCTGGGTACCGAGGCCTCGACCTTGGTTGAGCTCACCGACCCTGTCGACCCACAGGCTGTGCTCACCCGCATCCGTGGCGCTGCGGCATGCCAGGGCCCACTCACTATCGTGCTCGTGGGCCAACTCCACCTGGACCGCCGCCAGCACGCGGTACACCTGGCGCTTGGCCACACCAGCAGCCTGACCATGCGCTACACCGCCCTGCCGTGGGCATGGGCGGTCGATGTCCTGCGGCAGCGCCGCCCGGGCACCACCACGCTGCACCTCGACCTAGTCGCGGATGCCCATGCCTGGCAGCATCTCCACGACCAGCAGCCGTTGGCGCTGCCTGAGGGCGTCCGGACGTATGGCGTCATCGCGCCGCCCCCGCCCCGCCGCCAGACAACCCAACCGATGTACACCCAGGCACTGGCTGCCCTGCTGCGCGCCGGGCACGGCCCCGACTCCGAACGCCTCCACTCCGAAGTCCTCGAGCGCATCCCCACCGCGGGCCTACTGATCACCCCAGGGCGGAAGGCGACAGTCGGCCACACGGAGCCGGAGCATGCCCTACTCTCGCCGACCGTTCCCTCACCAGTGGCGAGCCGTACAACCACGCCAGCTCCCGCTTCCGGTGATGCAGCGGCCGAAGCAAACCCCCACGACCTGCTCGCTGCTTTGTCGAAGGCCGGGCGCCACCAAGAAGCCGCCGCTCTCGCGGCCGTCGCCGAGGAGCGCGCGATCTCGTCCGCCGGACCAGACAGCACCACTGCCGTGCACTGGCTCGAGGTCCGTGCACACCTGGCCGCGGCGGCCGGCGAACCCGAAGCCAGCTGCGCCCTGTGGATTCACGCGGCCGAGGCACGTCTTAAGAGGCTGCACCAGGCTGCCGACGCAGAAGACGTCGTGACCGCCGTCGACCGAGCCCACTACCAGTGGAACCAGATACGAGACCCTGCCGCAGGGCGTGCACTCGCGCCCCGCCTTGTTGTTCTGCGCCGCGGCGTACCCGGACGGCAGCGTGAAGCACTGGCAGCTATCCAGAAGCGGCTCGAACTGCTCCAGAGCACGCACTAGCCGTGCCTGCTTCCCCACGCGGGGAAGAGCCCGCCCGGCGCCCGTCGCACGTTGGCCCGGGGCGGGGCTCCCCGCCCGCTTCCACTTCGTCCAGTGGGCCCTGCACCGAGTGCTGCCCCGACGGCGGGAGGAGATCGCCGGCACGTTACCGCCGGGCGTGATGGGGCTCGACGAAACGAATCTCCCCACCCCACGCTCGGGCGTGGGACAGACCTGTTCCGGCGGAGTTCAGCCGGGCGTTCCGCGCCGCCTACGGTATGCCGCCCCGTGAGTTCCGGTACGCGGCCGGGGCAGCGGCGGCGCTGCGGGCGAGGACTGCGCCCAGCGACAAGTGACCTGGCGCGGAATCCCAAGTTCCGTCCGATGTCCGGCCCCACGATGAGTCCGCGGCCAAGATGGCGAAGATACGGCACGTCACGGCGCCGCCCAGGCAGATCAGCCCGGAGGCCAAACAGTGCCGCGCCGGGCACGGTCGTACCCGGCGCCGCACCCGGCGTCATCCCCGACCGCGGCCGCGGCCGGGGCGTATCACTGAGGGGGGAACGAGGATGACCAGAACGAGGAGGCGCCGCCACGCCCTCGGGGCGCTCGTCGCCGTGTCGGTCCTGTCGGCGGGGCTGATGGGGGCTGGCACGCCGCAGCCGGCGACCGCCGAGCCGAGCGGACCGGCGAGCGTCAGCAAGGCTGCGCTGCAGCGCCAGCAGAAGCTCGACGCGGTGGCCGCCCAGATCACGCAGAACCGGATCGAGGACGAGCGCTACCGCATCCCGGGATATGCGGGCGTGGTCGTCGATGGCCCGGCCGGACGGCTGACCGTTTACTGGAAGGGGGCCGTGCCGCAGCGCGTGCGGGAAATCGCCGCGCACGTCCCGCACGGGCTGACCGTACGGCTGCGGCCGGCCGCGTACTCGGCGGCCGATCTCGTCGCCGCCCGCGAGAGGCTCATCAAGGCGACCGCCCAAGGCCGCACCCCGCTGGCCCTCGGCAGGCGATGGACCCATCTGTCCGTACCGGCCGAAGGCACCGGACTCGTCGTCGGCTACGACCGGCGGGCCGCCCGGACCACGGGTGCGCCGGCGCAGGCGGAGGCCGAGGTAACGAAGGCCGTGGGCGTCGCGGCCCGGCGGATCGCCGGCGTGCCCGTACAGGCCCGGCCCCGGTATCCCGCCCGGCGTATGTCCCGGCAGGACGACTGGTCGCCCTGGTGGGCCGGCGCGGGCATGCGGGCGCCGACCGGCTACTTCTGCTCCTCGGGCTTCGCCGTCTGGCAGTCGAACGGCCGGCCCGGGCTGCTGACCGCCGCGCACTGCGGGACGTCCGGGACCTACTACGACCGGACGGGCGAGACGATCGGAGGGGTGGCCGCCGCCCGGACGGACCGCGACACCACGGTGATCGACGTGTGGAACGGAAGCGTGGACCCCGGGTACTACGACGGTCCCTGGGACACCAACAACGGCAAGCACATCATGGGTTCCAACTACAACAACAAGGGGGACTACGTCTGCACCTCGGGCGCCATGACGGGGATCCACTGCAATCTCAAGGTCTACGACGCCGACACGGTGGTGCGGGACGAGGTGGACGGGCACATCATCGGTCCCGCCATCCTGGCCACGCGCACCAACGTGCAGGACGTCGCGGGCGGCAAGGGCGATAGCGGTGGACCGGTGGTCACCAGCCCGGACGGGACGTACGGGCACGACATGGAGGCCCGTGGCATCATCAGCGGCGGCGACGGGGAGATCGCGGTCTGCATCCCGGGCGGCACAGCCGCGAGTACCCGGTGCTACGAGGGCGTGGCGTACGTCGCGATCCGGCGGGTGCTGGCCGACTTCTCGCTCCGCATCGCCACGTGATCCACGGGACGGCTGCCGCCTGATCACAGGATGGCCGCCACCCGAGCCACAGGATGGGCCCTTCCGGGCGCACGCCGGAAGGGCCCATCCCATGTCCGTAGGTCACGAAGCGCTCACCTACCTGCGGAATCGAGGGGTGACGCTTACAACCACCCAGTCCTCGGCCGGAGCCAGCACCTCCTTCCGCGGATGGGGGACAGCGGCCGCGGAGCGCCCCGGTACCGGGTTCTGCCGCTTGCGGATGGTGGAAGCGCGCCCGGTGCACCAGCGGGAGCAGTACATGCGGGGGCGACCGGTGGAGGCGGGCAGCGGCTGGGCGCAGACCGGGCAGTGGCCGGCTTCGATGACGGGGGCCAGGCGCTCCAGGAGCTCGTGGGCCTGGTCCTCTTCCTCCTGGTCGTACGGGATGGCGTCGGCCTGGCAGCCGGCAAGGAGTTCGGCGACGACGGTGCGCAGCACGGCCAGGTCGCGGCGGCAGGTGCCCAGGAGGCTGAGGTACTCCTCTACGGGCCAGCTGGCGAGGACGCCTGAGCGGGTGAGGTAAAGGCCCAGGGTGTCGATCCGGTAGCGGTCGGCGGTATCGAGGAGCAGGTAACCGATCAGCTGGTTCGCGGTCTGCTTGGACAGTCCCCGGGCGAAGGGGTGTTTGGTGCTCTTGAAGTCGAGCAGCAGGCCGTCGACCACGAGGTCGGCGTCGGCGGTGATGCTGATGCCCGGGAAGGTGGGCCCGCCGGTGCAGTCCTGGGGCCGGGTGCGGGCGCGCAGCGCCTCCAGGGGGCCGGTGGCGGCCAGGTAGAGCTGGTGGACGACGTCGTCGACCATGTCCTGGTTGGGGAGCTGCAAGAGCCGGTCGAGGGTGAAGCCGCCAGGGTCCTCCAGCGCGGTGAGGTACAGCTGGGTGTAGGTGAATCCGTACGGGTTCCGGGCCATCACCTGGTACCAGGCGCCGGCCAGCAGCATGCGGGCCAGGTCCTCCTCCTCGTCGTGGGCGCGGTCCATCGCCAACGCGCGGTTCTCGAGGTCGAGGCGGTGCACGGTCTCGGCCAGGCGCGCGGCGAGCTCATTGCCGACCGCGCGCATCCGCAGCCCCGCTCCCCGGCCGATGCCGCCGGTGAGGTCGATCCCGGCCTCCGTGGCCAGGTCCACGGGCGTGGCTGTCGTGAAGGCGAGGCGCAGGCGCTGGTCGATCGCGGTGCCGACGTTGCCAGCCTCGGTACCGACGCCGGGCCCTGGCAGCAGCAGGTTGTCGGTTTGGTGCTGGGCGCGAAAGGACTCGCGCAGCGGCCGTGGGCCGGCTGACAGTTCGCGGTCCAGGAACCGGCGCAGCGGGGTACGGGGACTGTGCAGTCCGGTGGTGAGGCTCATCCGAAGGCACCGCCTTGAGGAGGGCACCGCCCGCAGGCGGTGGAATCGTCACGGCCGGACGCTACGAACGGGCGCTGACAACGTGTCACCCACACGAGGGAGCCGCCTATCACCCACACGGAATCATTCCCCCGAGCGGGTGAGGGAAGGCGGCGGGCGGCGGCCGTGCCAGGCAGGCTGCGGAACTCTTTGGCGAGGCACCTCACAGCCTCACAACCTCACGGCTCACCCCGCCCACCTGGGGAAATGGCCTGTGAGCCTCACAGGCTGACGGGACAGCCAGGTGCGTATCCGCCAGGGTGTGTCCGGGCGGGACTGCCTAGCCCGGCGGTCCTGTTGCTCCGGGCGTCAGCAGCCTGTCCGGTCGGCCTCGTGGGCTCCGCTCTGCTCTTGCTGGTGGCTGGTCCGGATATCCAGTCCCAGCTCGGCCAGGGCGTCAATGACGACCGTGGTGGGATCTCCGAGAGGCGTCAGGTCGAACCATTCCCCCCGCACTCGGTAGTCGACGAACCGTTCGTGCAGCGCGCCTTCGTAGTCGCCCTCCAGGTCCAGGAGCGGCAGGAGCCTGGCGTGGTGGCTGGTCTGGAGCTGCGCCATCCGGGACTTGAGGGTGCCGGTGGTCCGCCCGATCTTCGTCTGCGGGGAGTCCTCTACGCCGACGAGGTACGTCCGCACGGTCCGGCGGACCGGGCCCCGGGGTGCTGGCACCGCCGGCTCGTCGGGGACGGGGAGCGCCTCGTCGTCCTCCACGTCCTCGGGTTTCTGATGCATCACGAGGGCTGTGCTTCCGCCCTGGATGGTCAGGGTCTTGCTGATGGGCGTGCCGTCGGCTCGGAACGTGGTCCGGACGATCTGCATGACGAGGACGGCGCCCTTGTATCCCAGGGCTTCCAACTCGGCTTCCGTGGCGAGCCGGGAGGTGACTTCCGTCTCCTCCCATGCGGCTTTGCTCGGTCGGGGTTGTAAGTGGTCACGGCGTGGGTGGTCGGTCGGGTTCTTCATGGCCCGACCCTATGGGCCCCCAGGTCAGGTCGCAGGCCCTGGCCGTGCCCTGTGGCTGGGGATGGCGGGGCAGGGCGGGGTCGGGTGTTTCGGTGCTGGCTACGGCAGGCGGTGGCTGCCGAGACGGAGTTCGCGGGCGGCTATCCACTCCCTGCGCAGGTAGGCGCGGGCGGAGTCCCGCTCGGCATCCCGGTCGCCGTCGGTACGGGGCTGCGGAGGGCGGGAGGTCCTCCCTCCCCCGTGGATGCGGTCGTGGGCGACCAGGCGCTCCGCGAGCATGGCCGCGTCGGTGCGCAGCTCCACTGCGGAGTCCACCGGTTCGGGGACGTCGTCGTACGGTTCCTCGCCCGGCAGATACGGGCCCGGTGTGCAGGAGAGGGCCAGGGCGTCCAGGACGGCGCCGGCCTCCAGTAGGTCGTCGCGGGCCTCCATGGCGAGGAGGTTCACTTCGGAGAGGACGGCGTCCCGTCCATGGGCGAGTCGTCCGGTTAGGGCCTCGCGGTCGGACTGGTAGCCGGCCAGCAGGGAGGCGATGAACCGGATGTCCGGGAGGTGCTTGCCGTAGGCGTCGATGGCGGCCTGGGAGGCGTTCCAGGACGGTAAGCCGCTGGTGTCGTATCCGGGCGCGTGCACGCAGGGGTCCTCTCGGGGAGTGCCGGTTGCCAGGTTGTATCCACGGGGTGGTTCCGGTGGATACAACGGCCTCTCACGCTACTGCTGCCGCCGCCACCAGCGCCCCGGTTCCACGGCGGCTATTGCATCGGCTGTGCTGCCGGATTCGGCATACGCCACGGGAGCCGTGAGCGTCACCGGGGAGTTGTCGCCGGTGACGATGTTGATGCTCTGCACCGCTCGGTGGACTTGCTCCGGGGAGGGGACCTGTGTGCCGGCAGGCATGGCCGATCGGAGTTCGGCGACGAACTGGGTCAGCCGAGTGCGGACCTGGTCGACGATCCCGTGGAGGGCGGAGGCGTCGATGGACCAGTAGAGGGCCTCGATAGAGATGCCGCGCTGGCGGTACTGCGCACTCATCAGCGTGCGGAGCTCCGCTGCTCCGGGCAGTGCCACCTTCAGGTGCTCTCCGGGAGGGGTGCGAGCGATCAGGTTCTCGATGTGGCCGACACCCCAGGGGATGACGACCTCTTCCTTGATCACGTTGCGCGCGACTTCCGGAAGGTGCCTCACGCTGATCGTCTCGCCGCGTTTCTGCCACGCAGGTGATACGGAGTCCACCCGGATCGGGGCGGGCAGACGACGGTACTCGGGGATCTCTGCGTCGACGTTGGCGTAGCCGTTCAGCTCGTGCAGAGCCCACTGGCGTAGTGGCAGGGAGGAGGCGTGGCCTCCGATGATGAGCGCATGGCGCAGCAGGCCAGCGAGCTGTGCGGTGTCGTCCAGGACGCCCTGCTCCAGCCTGTCCAAAGGCTGGAGTTCGCGGCGGCGCGGCCAGATCACTTGATGAAGATGGCGGCGACGCCAGCTATGGCACCGATGGCGCCCGCGATGACTCCCCACTTCGCCCAGCTGCGGAACCAGGGCGTACCGGGTGAGGGGACTGGCGTGGCAGGCTGCGGCCCGGGAGCGCCGGCCGTGGCGGTCGAGCCGTCGGTGGCGTGGGCGTACGGGGCGTTCACGGTGACGGGAGAGTTGTCCCCGGTGGTCAAGTTGAAGGACTGCCCCTTGGGCTGGTCCTGCGGTGATGGCAGGTGGCCTCTGCTGCTCATGGCGTTCATCAGCTCCTTGTATCGGTCGAGCACAGCATCGCGAGCCCGGGACAGGTCACGCAGGGTCTGGTCGTAGCGGGCGCGGTCGGTTCGCTTCCATTCGGGTGGGACCTCGGTGTACCGGGGTGGCCCGGCGCTGTCTGGGGCGAAGGTACCGGCGAACTCGCCCACAAGGCATTCGAGCGCGTCCAAGAGCGCCTGGTGAGCTCCAGCCAGTTCGGGGTCCTCGAAGTCCACGACGTCCCGGCGGAGGGCGTTCAGGGTGGCCTGCACCCCGTCGGAGAGCCCAACGGGGACCCGGTGCAAGGGCTGGCGCCAGGACAGCGTGATCAGCCAGGGCTCGTCGGATGGCAGAACCTCAACGATCCGTCCCACCTTGGCGCGGTCGGATGCGCTCGCCGCCATGATGCTCCCCTCCCTGCGGACTGCGACGACGAAGGCGTTCACCGCGTCGTCCACGGCCCGGCTGTGCTGCTCGAACGCTACGCGGTCAAGGGAAGCCAGGCGTTCCGGACTTCCGTAGTGACGACGATGGAGTTCGAATTGCACGTCCGCGGCGTCCCGCACGGCGTCGTACAGCACCTGAGCCGTAGCCCCGATCCGAGGTGACACGGTGGTCAGCAGAAGCTCGCGGAGCCTGTCCCGCAGGTGCATGGTCCCAACATCGACATGGGCCACAGCATCGGGCACGCAGGCAGCTGGCCCCGACGCCGGGATGGCCAACCAGCTGTGCGTCAGGGCGGCTTGGCTGGCCTGCGCTGCCTGCAGGAGTGCCAAGGAGGTGGGGGGCGCACCAGAGAATTGAGTCACCATTCTCTCCGCACTCTATTGTGACTGAGCGGCTCACTTGGCCCGTCCGGCCAACTACGGCGGCGGGCCAACCACAACGCTCAGCGGAGCTAACCTGGCCGCTCAGGGGCCAAGTAGGCCGCTCAGTTACAACCTGCAGTTCAGGACGGGCCGCGAGAGTCACTCACAGGTGGACATCGATGTGGTCGACGTCGGTGAACTCGACCAGAAGCCCGCTGGCGCGGCGACCGCGGTCCTTGTAAGTAGATCTCCTGGAACCCCTCAGCGGCGATGGCCAGGAGCTGCTCTTCCGGGGCGCCCTGTTCCTGGGCTTCGAAGAGGCGGGTGGCGTACTCCGGAGGCAGCGCCTGGTTCAGGTGCCGCAGGCGACCGTCATCGGTGGTGCCAGCGGCGGCGGTGTAGCCGAAGCGGGCCTGGGTCTCGATGACCAGTCCGCCGGTGGTCGCGGTGGCCTTCTTCGCCTTGGCGCGGATCTGGGGCTGCCAGCGCTTACGCACCTCCCCCGCGAGGCGGGCTGCGAGCTCCTTGCGGGGCCGCTTGAGCTGGCCGGTGACGTACCGCTCCACGGTGCGCTGGGAGACGCCCAGGGCTTCGGCTGCGGCCTTGGTGGACTTGAGCTGTTTGACGAGGTACTTCATCTGCGCCTGCGCCGACTTGGGGGCGGGGCGTGTGAACGCCTTCGCCACCGCCTGGTCGAGGCTGTCCCCGAGCTTGCCCACGGTCTACTCTCCGTCGTCGGTGGCGGGGTGGCCGCCGCTCTTGATGATGCGGGCGATGTTGGTGTGCGGGCCATCCTGCTCGTACTGGGCCTCGGCCCACAGGGTGGTCTGGCTGCCCTCGTGCTTGACCAGCCCGGGGGTGACGCCGAGCCGGAACTCGCCGGGCCCGGGGGTGGCGGGCAGGAAGTCCAGCGGGCTGGGGCCGTCGGAAGGGTAGACGATGCAGTCCGAGTTGATGGCCACCGGGTACAGGCCGCGCGCGGCCATCTTCATGATCTTGCGGTGCATGATGATCCGGCTCGTCGACAGGACCGCGGCGCGGATGTCAGGGCGCCAGGTCGGCCGCGACAGCGCTGGCCAGGGTTGGCCGAGCGGGGTATCGCGCGGCCGCTCGCGGAGCTTGCCGATGCCGCCCTTGGCGGTCGCCTTGATCGCCCGGAGCACCATCGTCAGCTCCGGGTCCACCGTCTTGGACGCGGCCATCGCGTCGAGGAACGCCTGGCCTTCCAGGTCGGCGGTGACGCCGAGGTCGGCCATCGTGGCCAGGTAGGCGTCCTTGAGCCGGGTGTACCAGGGGTCCAGGTAGCGGCCGCTGTCGGGGCGCAGGTACGCCTCGATCGGTGCCACCGGGTAGCCGAGCTTGACGGCGTAGGCGACGGACGGCGTCGCGTACCAGGCAGGGCCCTCCGGGCGCTCGCCGGTGCGCGTGAAGGGCGAGGGCAGCCGGGGGTCGAGTTCGACGTGGGAGAGATCAACGAGCCACGAGCCGGGGACCTTCGGGTCGAAGGCCGGCTGCTTGACGTGGACGGGGGCGCCCAGGCCGACGACGGTGCCGTTGGAGGCGGCGGCGAAGGCCATGTTGACGTCGATGCCGACGACGTGGCTCTTGAGGCATTCCTCGTCGGTCAGAGCCCGGCCCCAGTCGTAGGTCTCCTCCATCAGCATCTCGGCCGGGCCCCGCTGGTAGAAGCGAGGCAGGTCGGCGAGGAGGGGATGGCCGTCGGGGACCTCGCACGGAATTGCGTCCAGGATGCCCTCCGGGAGGGAGCCGGGGGTCCGCTCGCGTACGAACTGGCCGTCGGCGTCGGTGCGCCACTCGCCGGTCTCCTCGTCCCGCGCGCGCCGGGACGGCGGCCGCAGGGCGGTCATCAGCTCCAGGCCGGTCACGGCGGTGGTGCCGCGCGGGGTCAGGACCCGGCTCGCGAACGTGCCGAGGACCCGTGCGAGCTCCGCCGGCGGGAGCGTGGCGGGCAGCAGGCCCTTGTCCTTGTCGCCCCACTCCCGGACATCGAGAGCGTCCCAGGAGACGATGCACAGCTGGACGCAGCGCCGTTGCCCGGCTTCGGCGGGCCGGTAGATGCGTGCCCAGGGGCCGAAGCCGCGCTGGGTGAGCTGCCAGTCGGCCTTCGCCAGCTGCTTGAGGACCTTGTGGCCCTCCGGCAGTCGGCCCGCCCGGCGTTCCTCGTCGCTCAGTTTCTCGGGCAGCCCGTACCGGACGGCGGCCGCCGCAGTCAGCACGATCAGCGGATCGGAGTCCTTGCCGAGCGGGTGCAGCCGGGGCGCGCCGAGCTTGGAGTGGGTGAGGGTCCAGTCCACCAGCGCCGGCAGGGACCTGGCAGGGACGTCGAGGACCAGGCCGCCGACGCAGTAGGCCACGACCTGGTCGCCGTCGACGTCGACCACGGCGAGCGGGCCGTTCTCGTAGCGCGGGTCGGTAGGGGCCGCTGTGGGAGCGACGGGCTTCTTCGCAGCCTTCTTCGCGGCCGGGGGCCGCGACGACGAAGGCGGCCGCTCGGTCGCTGCGGGCGCCGGGGGCTCAATGTGTCGGGCCGGCTCCCGGGTGGAGGGAGCGGCAGCGGTGCCGGTGAACGTCGCGGGCGCCGCCGGTGCGGTCTGAGGCTGAGTGCCGTACTGAGCGGTCCAGCCGTCCAGCAGTCGCTGGTACGCCTGGCGGCGGGGCGGCCGCGGCTCGGAGCGTCCCGCCTCCCAGTTCTTGATGGACTGCGTCGTCGTTTGCAGGGCCTGGGCGAGCCGGGCCTGAGTGATTCCGGCCGCTTCGCGCAGCCGGGCGCGTTCCGCTGGCGGGGGCATCTCGGGCTCGCCCGCGAGCAGCGCGTCCACGGCCTCGAACAGCTCTTCTTCGGTGGGCATAGGTCACCTCCGCCACCCATCCTAGCATTCTCTTACCTCTAGATTTGCTGTTTGATTCGCGATGGATTTAACCTCGGCTTGAACCTGATCACTGGGGAGGGCGAGGTGTCCATGCAGCACGCGGTGCCGGAGGGCCTGTCAGAGGCGGAGATACGCCAGATCCTGACCGACGTCCTGCTGCCGACATGGACAGCCGGCGCCGTCCCGCAGGACCGGCCGGTGGTCGTGGTCGTCGCTGGTCCGCCAGGCAGCGGCAAGTCCACGGCTGCCGACGTCATCCACAACGTGCTCCAGTGCCGAGGAGGAGCGGTCCGGATCGGCAGCGATCTCTACAAGCGGGCCCACCGGGAGTACGAGACGCTGCTGGAACGCGACGTTCGGACGGCCGGCGGCGGGGTGCGTCCGGTGACCCGCTGGTGGCAGGCGGAGATCGAGGCGTACGCGCGCGCCGCCGGGCTGGACGTGGTGGTGGAGCTGGCCCTGGCCGACGCGGCCGAGGCTCGCGCCGTGTCGGCTCTGTACCGGGCGGCCGGCTACCGGGTCGAGCTGGTCGTCCTGGCGGTGGCCGAGGCGGACAGCCAGCTCGGGGTCCTGGAGCGGTTCTTCGGTCCCGAAGGCCGGTACGTCGCCTGGGAGAACCAGGACCGCTGTGCCGACGGACTGCTGGATTCGCTCGAGGTGATCGAGGCAGAGCACCTGGTGGACCGGGTGACCGTGGTCCGCCGCGGGCTGGAGCCGCTCTACGACAATGAGCTCACCGACGACGGGATCTGGGGCCGGCCGCCGGCCGCGGCCGAGGCGGTGCGCGCGGAGCGGTTACGGCCCTGGAGCGCGCCCCGTACCCGCGTCTTCCGCCGGAGCCTGGTGCACGCCGAGACCCTGGTCCACGACGAGCGCCTGCCCGCGGACCGCCGCTTGGCCGTCTTCCGCGATGCCGAGCGCGCCGCGGCGGCCGCCGAGCCGGTCCGCCGCATCGCGCACCCGCTCCCCGGCCCGCCGGGCACCGGCTACCACCGCCTCAGCCCAGACCAACACCGCTGGACCTTCGACGAGCTGATCGCCCCGACCTTCCTGCGCAAGGCCACCTTCCGCCCAGACCCGCTGGTCGTCTATCTGGTCGGCGAGCCGGGTGCACGGCAGCTGGAGGCGCGGCGGATGCTGCGCCGGGCGATGCGGCCGCGCACCGTCGTGGTGGATCCCGACCTGCTGCGCGGCCACCACCCGGCCCACTTCCAACTGATCGACGACACCCCGCGCCTCGCCGACGACCTGGTGCGCCCTGATGCCGAGGACTGGCAGGCCGAGGCCGAGGCGTACGTCCGCGAACGGCGCGGCGACCTGCTCATCGAGGCCGACTTCACCAGCGCCGCCGACTTCGCCTTGAGCGCGGGCCGGTTCGCCCGGGCCGGCTACCGGGTCGAGGTCGTGGCCCTGGCCGCCCGGGCCGCTGACAGCCGGCAGCGCACCCTGATCAACCACGCCCGCGCCCTGGAGCTCGACGTGGTCACCGCGCTCCCCACCCCGGCCGCGCACGCACAGGCCTGCCGGGTGGCGGCCGACATCGTGGCCGCCGCGGCCGCCGACCCGAGCATCAGCGTGGTGCGGGTGATCGACGGCGACCACCGGGCGCTGGGCCGGGATCGGTGGGCCGCCTGGGTCCTGGCCGCTGCCCGGCGCCGCCCTTACACCGACGGGGAGGCCGCCTGCTTCCACTCCGTTCAGCGGGCCCTGCACCGGGTGCTGCCCCGAATGCGGGAGGAGATCGCCGGCATCACGGCCCAGGCGCAGCCGCTGATGCCCGCCGCATGGCAGGCCCGCCCGGTGGAGCACAACAGCGGCCCTGCCCGCCTGCCGCTGCCCGCGGCCGACTGGCTCAGCTGCCCGTGAGTTCCTTAAGCCGGGCGGCGTAGGTCACGGCGATCTGCACAGTCTCGTCTTCGTCGGCTTCCTCGAGCCGGTCCAGGTCTTCCACGGCCTGGTCCCGACCTGCCCGCAGTTCGTCGAGGGTCTCCGCGTCCGTGCCGTGCTCGAGGGCTTCGGTGAGGCGGGCGTTGTACCAGCGGATCACCTCCTTCACCGACCGCTCGGCCTGCTCTGCGTCTCCACCGGTCTGGTGGAGCGGCTGGGGCGTGGGGTCTTCGGGGGTGAGGGAGCCGGTCACGGCGGTACCACCTTGGTTGTTCTGGGTACTTGACCAGCCGATTCTTGCTGACGCACCTTCACTGCATGTCGGAGGGGACTGGTCGAGTGGGCAGTAGACGATCAACAAGGGAAGCAATGGCGGGGGGATTCGCGACCGCTGTTCAGCACCGACAGTAGGTGGAAGTCGGTGAGGCGCTCACGGGCAGTGGCGCAGTGTCCAAGCCGCTCTCGGTGAGGACTCGTTCCACGTCACCGATCCTCCGATTCACTACGACGCCGTCCCAGCTGGGCCAGGTGGCCGTGGTCTTCTGTCGCAACTGCGTCGCGGCCGGCTGATTGCCTACTGCCGGGCCGCAGCGGCGGGCTGGCCATGTGGGTCGGCGCTTCCGTACCAGCCCAGGAGCGCGCACAGGGCGACGAAGCCTACGCCGGTCGCCAGGTCGCGGGACCAGCCGACATTCAGACAGAGGGGGGCAAACGCCATAGGGAAGGCGATGCCCGCCACGCACAGCAGGAGATGGTTCTTCCGCTCACCGGCCACGCGCATGAATGCCCACAGGACCAGAGGGATCGTTAGGGTGCCGTTGATCGTGACGATCGGGGGGAGGTCCTCCACGCGCTTGTGGTTGATCTGCGCCAGCCACGGCGTCAGCCCGTAGTCGATCCACACAACCAAGGCGATGGCGACGGCTCCGGCGACGGCGGCCTTGGCGGTGCGTATCGCCGGTCGGCCTTCTGGGCGGGGGCTGTCCGGCTTGTGCTGCATCCAGCCGTCGTACCAGCCCAAGCCAGCGCCGGCGACCACGAAGAGGGCGCAGCGCCAGGTCCAGGAAGAGTCGCCGTGCCACTGCCATACCGGGTCCAGGATGCTGTACAGGAAGATCCCGCCCGCGTACGGAAGGGCGTAGTTTCCTCGCAGACCTGCGCGCCGCATGATCGCCCACAGGGTGATCGGCGGGATCAGCGTGCTCACGTACCAGTACACGCCGCTCCTGCCTGCCAATAGAAGCAGAAGCCATGTAAGTGCCAGGGCTATGGCCGCCGCGGCGGCGGCTGCACCGGCGCGCGCCGTGAGGGGACGTAAGGCATTCATGGGGCCATCCTCGGGGCCGGGCCGGGTGGTGGTCTATCCGTGCGGATACTCAGCTGACCGGGCCGGGCCGCACCCCTTTCGGGGGCGGCCAGGCCCGGTCAGTCACTTGCTCAGTGCCGAGCGGAGGACACCTGCGTAGACGCCGGCTCCGGCGATGTTCGGGTGGAAGGACTGGGCCGACCAGCCGAACTGGGCGTCTCTGAGCAGCGGCCAGTCGACAAGCGGTAGGTCGCTGTCGGTCAGGTCCTTGACCGCGCCGTGGATGGTTTGGGGGTTGCCGCACACGTCCTTGCCGCGGAAGGCGCTCCGCGGGTCGCCGAAGACGACATTGATCTTCTCTGGTCCGGTGCGCAGGGAACGGGCGACGCCGTCCATGGTCGTAGCGAGGTGGTCTGCCACCTGTCCCAGCCACGCCCTTTCGGACAGACTGAAGATCGGCATGCAGACACCGTCGTCTTCCGGTAGAACGCGGGGGTAGCCCATCAGGACAATCTTCGCGTTAGGCGCCTTGGCGTGGATGTTCTCAATGACCAGCCGGATGTCCCGTGCGACGACATCGGTGATCAGGCCAGGGATGGCTTCCTTCATGGGTTTGCCCTGGAATTTCTCCTCGCCCTCGATGTCCTTCTTGTTCTCGAAGAGGGTTCCTTTGCAGGACCTGTCGAGGGCGCACCTGGAGACGACGTAGCTGAAGCGGGCGTCGTTGCCGCCGATCGAGATCGTGACGAGCGTGGTGTTGTTGTCGAGATAGCCCTGGTCGATCTGCGGCCTCTCGTTGTAGTTGGTGTCGGTGAGGATGTCGGAGGTGAGGGCCCCAGAGCATGCAGGCATGTGGTAGTCCATGCTCGCGTCCAGCTTGTCGTCCAAGCTCCCCACGGACTTGCTCATGCCCGGGAGGGTCACCTGCCTCGCCCATGCCAGCTTGGAGCGGTGGCAGGCGTTGCGGGTCCCTCTGGCCAGCTTGTCGAGGTAGTTCGTCTCCGGGTAGTAGTCGCGGTTTCCCTCCGAGGCCCCTTCGCCCGAGGCGTAGGAGTCACCCATCGCCACCATGGACACCTTGGGCTTGCCCGGCAGCGGGACGAACGCGACGGAGTCCCACGCGATGTCCTCGTCTCCCGTGCCGTCGCCGGTCCGGTTGGACAACGACACCTGCGGCCGAGAGCCCTTGAACCGGAACGCGCCCAGGCTCACCCACGTGTTCTTCCGGATGCGCTGGGGAAGGACGCGCTCGCTGCTGGTGCTGTCCGACCCGATCACCCGGTACTTCGCCTGGCGTGTGTGTGCGCCGTGGTCGGGGATGTGCACCAGGACCCGCATCCAGCCGTTGACGCTCTTGCCCAGGGTCCACGTGCCCGTCACCTGCAGCCGGTCGAACCGGCTGGAAGCCTGCTGGGTGTGGGTGAACCAGAAGTGATTGCCGTAGCCGGCGCCGATCTGGTGCAGGTCGATCTTGCCGGGGTAGGTGCCGTTCCACGAGGCGAACTTGAAGCCGAACGTGCCCGCCGAGGACACCTTCCCGCAGCTTCCCGGACGAGACCGCCCCGGATGGCCGGCCGGGGTGACGCCGTCGGGCACATCGTCCACGATCAATGCCCCGGACGCGCCGGCCGGCAGCCCGGGGGTGCACCGTGGCGGGTAGGAGGAGTTCTCGTTGGGCTGTTCGGGATAGGTGCTGTCGAAGCGGTGCACCGGGTTCCCGCACTGGCCGCCCCGGCAGTCCTTCCACTTCGCCTTCCCGTGCCACCAGCACTTGAGGTAGAGCGGGTCGGACTCGCTGGGGTCGCCGGGAAGGGTGCACGGCCCTTGCCCGGTCTTGTTGGACGCCCCCTCGCTGATCTTGCTCGGGTTGCAGTCGTTGTCCTTCGTGCAGAACGTGGAGGTGCGGGGCTTGGCATCGGTGCGGTCCGCGGTGGTGGCCCACCAGGCAGCCCGGTAGCCGGGCTGAAAGTCACCGACCTTGAACATGGCCGACGGCGGGCGGGCCGCCCAGCCGATCACCTTCTCCGGGTACGGCCAGTACTGCGGGGTCGCGGCGTCGGAGTACTTGTCGCCGCCGTTGACGCCTTCGAGGAAGGGGTTGCGGTTCTCCTTCCACAGGGGATTGGCAGGGTTGTTCGTCCACCCCAGTCCCCACTTGCCGGCGTTGCTCGGGGCCTCGGACTTCAGGTGGAAGCCGGAGTTGTAGGCCCACAGGGCGAAGAACCAGTTCTCCATGTACTTCGGGTTGCCGTCGTTGAGGATCAGCCCCGAATTGCGGAGCTGATTCCACTTCTCGGCGAGGATGTCGGCTCCGGCCGCGATGTTCGCGGTGTAGTCGAGAGCGACGGCTTCCTTCTGCACGGTGGAGAGCCTGCTGTCGGACTTGCGCATCCCGTCGGTGACCTGCGTGATGCCGTACCCGCAGTCGGCCTTGGCCCAGTTGATCGCCCACGGGTCGCCCTGGCTGCCGTCGGCGGAGTATCCGATGCCGTAGTAGTTCCCAATGAGGGAGTTGGCCGTCAGACCGGGGACCGCGTAGCGGGTGGCCTGCCACATGTTCGACTCCTGGGCGGTCACGCCGAGCAGGATCTGCGCGGGGATGTGCCAGTCGTCAGCGTGGTCGATCTTTCCGTTCGGGTCACCCGCCAGGACCCGTAGTGGGAACAGTTTCTGCGGCTGGTACGGCTTGATGCCCGTGTTGTTCCAGTTCGCCGGACGGTTGATCCACTTGTTCAGGCCGTTGATGACAGCCTGGTCAACGGCCCATTCCACCTGCCGTGGGGTGGGCTGCATCGCCTGTTTGTGGACGTCGCTGCGGGGCACCGCGCAGGTCCGTTCGCTCTCCACGGGGTTGGTGGGGGATCCTGTGGCAGTCCTCGCCCTCGGGGGAGTCAGGGCGGGTGAGAGGGCTTTGCCCTGCGCGGCTTGGAGCGCGTCGGAGGGTGAGACGGTCATGGCGGCGGTTCGGCCTGTGGCCAGGGTGGTGACTTGTACCGTAAGGGGGCGGAGCGACCCGTCCCCGGTGGGTGCCTTGTCCGCCCACCGGGATGCCACCAGCGCCTGCCCAAACGTCGTGGCGGTCGCGTCCTTGGCGGCGCCGGGGTTCTTCACCGCGCGGGGCAGGATGCCGACCTGCTTGGCCTTGCCAGTGACGAACACTGTGCCGCTGGCCGACGCGGTCAGGTCGATGTCCGTCAGTCTGCCTGTGGCCAGTGTGGCGAGCCCTGGCCGCGTCCACCGCTTGACCATGGCGTCATCGCCGTGGCCTTCGAGGAAGACCAGGCCCCCGTCGCTGTCGGCCCGGAGTTGAAATGGCACCTGGCCGGTACTGGCCAGGACGGTACGCGTGCCCCGCGAGTCGATCTTCACGAGGCGGAAGCCGTCGGCTGCGGCGATACCGTCCTGGAACGGGACAGCGGAAGTCACCTGGCCGGCGACCTTGAGCGGAGTTCCCGTCGTGCCGCGAAGGGCGTCGATGGTGACCAGACGCGTTTCCGGCGTGGTGGCGGAGTCGTCGGTGAACTGGGATACCACCGCGCGCTCCCCCCGCCCGCAGCCGGGCGAGAAGTAGGCCAGGGACGACTGTTTGGGCAGTTTCGTCACCTTGCCGCTGTTCAAGTCCACAACGGCCGTGAAGGCGCCTCGCGTCATTAGGCGCGGGCTGTTGGTGAACGTACGCGGCGCGTACACCGCCACAGCCCGCTGGCCGGACGCGGTCACGCACGCATTCCCGATCCACGCATCGGCGTCGAAGCCTGGCTCGGCCAGGGTGGCCGCCGTGCGCCAGGTGTAGCCGTCGCGTTTGTCCGCGACGAGGATATGGAAGCCCTCCGCGTCCGAAGAGGTGGTCCATGCTCGGTCGCCGGAGATGCGCCATCCGGTGCCGGTGACGGCGTCCCGGTCGGCCGGCGGCACCTGCGGCGAGCCGAGCGGCTCTTGCAGGGGTTGGGTGGCCTGCGCGGCGGGGGGTGCGGCGGTCTGCGGGTTGGTGACTGCTTGGGAGGTTCCCGCCCCTACAGCAAGGGCCAGGGCGAGGGTTCCAGTTAGCAGGGCTGCTAAGGGTATGGGCGGCTGTCCGCCTCTGGTCGAGCGCACGGGCTGTCTCCTGTTCAGATGCGTTTGGCGGACCCGTTGTCGTTCTTCAGATCGGAGATGAGGTTCTCTCCGGGCCAGTAGTCTCCGCACTTGGGGGAGAACGCCTGGCTCGGCCCGAGGTAGCCGGACGAGAAGTAGACGCGGTGCGTGGCTCCGCACTCGGCGTTCGTGGCCGATGCAGCTTCGTTCTTCACCCCCTGCCCTTCGCCGTCGCCCCCGAGGCGGCAGGTGTTGTAGTCCCCGTCGATCTGCCCGGCCCTGAACACGTACCGGACAAGGGCGGCCTGGTTGGGCGAGTAGCCGAAGTAGTCCGGTATCGACCTGTTCGACAGGAAGCACGGGCTTTCGGAGTACCAGGTCTGCCCGCCCCGGCTGTTGAAGTGGATTGAGAAGCAGTACTTGTCCGCCGTGCTGTTGCACGCGTCGGACTCGTACGAAGTGGCAGCGGCAGCGCTACCCGCCCCGAGGAACAGGCTCACGATGGCGCCCGCTACGGCTGCCCGTCTGAGGATCACCGGGGGGCTCCCTTCGTGTAGCCGGCCGCAGCCTTGGCAGCGGCCTTGTCCTTCTTCACCCGGTCTGCGGTAAGTGCCGACGAGTGCAGAGCGATCTCCTGCTTCTGGCGCACGGTCTCGGCCGCGTGCCAGATATCGATCAGCCGCACCTGCGTCTTGCACATCACGTCGGCTGTGGCGAGACGGATCTCCTCGGGCGAGGCGGCGGGGGCGGAGACCGAGGACATCACCAGCCCAGCAGCCTTGAACGGATCGGCAACCTTGTAGCCCCTGGCCTTCATGCACGCCGACCAGGCCGCCACGGCCTGAACGACTCTCTTGTCGGAGCGTGAGGCGGAGAACGCACGCCCCTGCGCCGCGGTGGCCTGAGGTGTATCGGGCAGGGGGTACATCGTGCTGGCTTCCTTGCGGCAGCCGCCCTTGGGGACGTTCTTGCCCTTGTACTTGCCGTCGGTCACCTCCGGGCCGGTACCGGAGAACACCGCCTCTTCCGCGCCGGAGGCCGGCTGCCAGTTCGAGGGCTCCGGAGCGATCTGCGGCAGGTGGTAACCGTCCGACTTGGCGCTCTTCGCATCGGAGAGGCCGTACCGGCGCCCCATGCCAGCATCGATGTTCGCCACGACCGTCCTAGACGAGACTGTCGGCGGGTTGAACCTGGTCAAGCCGTAGCGGCGCATACAGGTGCGCCACTGATTCTGCACCGCGACCTGCCAGATGTAGCGGTCCTTGGCGGTGTAGGTGTAGGCGTCGAGGGGCAGGGTCATGCCTTTGGTGAGGCCCTGGACAGGGGCGTCGGGCAGGGACTCCATCGGCACCACGGCGACCTTCTGAGCGCCGGATTCTGCCTCCTGCGAGGTGCCGCACCCAACCGTGCCGATGAGCAGCAGCACGGAGGCCGCGGCGAGTTTCCTTAATCGCATGGGCTTTCCTTTCTGTGCGAGATTGGGGCACCTGCCCGGTGAGGGGTAGCGCGAGGCTTGAGGATCAATTCAGGGCAGGGGGCGACGGGCAACTGACGGATTCAGCCCGTCGGCAAAGCCGCACACGGCTTTCGTCCCCCAGCGAGCGGCGACTTTGAAGGACGGCACCGGGGACTCAACAGATCTCCAAGGGACAGCGTGGGCCCAACGGGTCGGGCGGCCCTCATCGAGGGCCGCCCGCTACCGCTCAGCGCCGACGCTCAGCGGGTGGCCAGGACCGCCCGGGAGTCGGCCACGGCCTGCGAGGTCGCGTTGCGGTCGGAGTCCAGGCGCTGCTTGTGCTGTGCGATCGCGGGCCGCTGCTGGGCGGCCTCTGCGTCGAACCAGACCTTGGCCACGTTGTACGTGTCCCTGCACTCGATGTCCGCCAGGGCGGTGGCGATCTCGCGGCGGGTGACGGTGTCAGGGTCGTTGAAGCGCGGGTCGTCGTTGGCGTCCATGGGCTCCTTGTAGGAGTAGCCCTTGGCCTTCATGCACGAGGACCACTTGGCGAAGACCTCCTTGACCTGCGGCGAGGCAGTGGCCTTGCGGAAGGCGTTGTTGCCGAGCGTCTCCGCGTACGAGCCGAGGAGCTGTGCGGTGGGCACTTTGGCCTCGGCCAGCGAAGCGCAGCGGCGCTTCACGCCGTCGTCCGTGCCGGTCCGGTCGACCGCGCCGACCTCCATGGCCGTGTTGTAGGCCTTCTGCTCGGCCGCGTCCGGGTGGTATCCGCGCCGGCCGGCGAGCTTCTTGTCGTGGATGCCGTAGCGCCAGTCCGTGAGCGTCTTGCCGCCCAGAGGCGGGAGGGCGGGTGGCGGCGTCCACTGTGGGAAGCCGGCCTCGTTGACGCATTTGGCGATGGCTTTCGCCCGTGCGCGCGTGATGGTCTGGGCTTGCGAGGCGGTGGGCATGTAGGACTCGACGGGCAGCGTCCAAGTCGCGGGATCCCGAGGGTCGGCCTTCTTCACCACTTGCCCCGCCTGCGGCACCGCGCCATCCGGACCGCCGCCGGCCTGGGGTGCACCGTGCTGGCCGTCCATTGAAGCGCCCACTACGACTGCGACCGCCGCCACCGTTGCTGCCGCTGCCGCCGGTAAGGCGACCCTCCTCAATTTTGGTTTCAACTTCCTTAGCTCCATTTAAACGACGCATTGTCGTTGTAGACGTTCACGAACCGGTCGATGTGCTGGTACGGGGCCATCACGTCCTTGGGGCCCTTGTAGCCACTGCTGTAGTAGACGTTGGCCCAGTACGAGTCGTGGTCGTTCTGGCCGGAGGCCCCGTTGTTCTTCACGTTCTTGCCGCTCCCGGCCAGGTAGGTGCTGCCCAGCGGTATGGAGCAGAAGCGCATGGGGTGTGCGTGGCCGTCGCCGGGCCAGAGAGCGTCAAAGTCGTAGACCGAGTACCCGACGTTTCGCCATGTTCCGTTCTGGCCGGAGTTGAACCAGAGGTGGAACTTGAACCCGGACTCCCACGGCTTGTAGCAGGCGTCCATCTGGTACAGGTTCCACGAATCGAACTGATCCGCCTGGGCAGTTGGCGCCGCGAACAGGACGCCGAGCGCGGCCAGAGCGCCGGTGAGCGTCCCGGCGATGGGCTTCCTCATCGGTTCAGGCTGGGCGAGCCGGCGAGCTTCCAGGTGATCGGGCCCAGGCCGTCGCCGGCGATGTCGTAGACGGCAGTGGCGTCCCCCGACCACTGCTTGCCCGGCTCGAGGGCGGCTGATGGCGACTGGCAGCCGATCGGCACGCGGGGGTCGTCGGGAACGTTCGAGTTGAGAATGTCGGTGAAGTCGCACGTCGCGCTCTTGACCACTGTGTCCGAGCCGCCGGGCTCGCGGCTCTCCAGGCGCGTGATGACCTGGAAGGAGTTGAACCGCTTGCTCGCCATGTCGGACTGGCCGTCGTTGATCAGCTCCCAGTGGAAGAGGATCTTCCCGCGGGCCTTGTCCCCGGACAGCGTCTCGAGGCAGACCGGTACGGACACGATCGTGTCGGGACGGGTGCCGGGCAAGAAGATGGGCTTGGCGTTCCCCGTGGTGGTGCACGTCTCCACTGCGGAGGCCGGAGAGACTGCGATGATGCCGGGTATCGCCAGTACGGCGGCGGCGAGGACAGACCCTCGGGCGAGTAACCGGTTCATGTCGATTCCTCGTTTCTAAATCAGTGCTTAGCAGGGCAGCCTCATTTCAGCGGGCTGGGGCCAGCGCGTAGCACGTTTGATGGATTCGGTGTCGCGCCTGCCGCACTCAGGGCGGACGCGGGATCCGACTTTGACCGACAGTCCACAGTCGACTCAAGCGTTTCCGAGCGTGTCGGCAGCTGTTGTCTGAGATCAATCGCAAGCTCTAAAAGAATCCTCACAAAGCGCACTCAGCCGCCTCACCTGCGGAAACGTAAAACCTTCCGTTCGCGCTCGTCGGCGGAATCGAGAATTCCCTGATCCGTGAATGGCCGATGTTGGGCGCTAGTGTTGGCGAGTCGATAGCTTTGCGATGGAGTGACGCGAATCAGAGAATGTCGCATTCATCCATTAATGCCTTGAATGTGCCTACTGTAGCCATTTGCCCTTGTTGGGCGTGCTCGCGGGGCAGCAGCGCGGAAGAGGTAGCCGCTGGAGGATCTCCCTCCGCTCTTCCTTATCGAGATGCCCAAGATGTCTTCGCGCGCTCGGGTACGAGCACCGAACGCTGCCGCTCTCCTCGAGCCTCACAAGCGGTGGCCGCAACTTGCGCCGGCCCAGTGTTGCGCCGACTGCTGGCCAGCGGCATGAGACGTCGAAGACGCAGAAGGCTGGCAGTGCTGAAGTAGCTGACCAGCCGATTCTTGCTGACGCACCTTCACTGCGCCCTGGTCGGGCATAGGTTGAGGACAAAGACAGCGATCACCAGGGGGAGCCATGGCCGGACGGGATCTGCGGGCGTTGTTCAGCACCAACGACCGGCAGGTGGAGGCCGGTGAGGCCTTCACGAACCGGCAGGGGCAGTGGCAGATCGTCCAGGCCGCCCTCGGTGAGCACTTGGCCCGTATCACCGCCGCCGGTTTCACGGTGGAGGATCTCGAAGCCCCTCGGAACAACATCCTGGTCATGCACGGGGTCGGGGGAATTGGGAAGACGACACTTTCGCGGACCCTGGAGGCAGCGCTCGCCGGCGCCGAGGGCCGTCCGGCCCGCTGGGGCGAGCCCGTCTGGCCCGCCCGGCCGACGCTCTTACCGATCCGGATCGACCTCGCCCGGTCCGCCGGCGTCGACTTCGAACGCCTCGTCCTCATCATCCGTCTCGCCCTCGCCGCGCACCTCGGTCGGCCCCTGCCGGCCTTCGACATCGCGCTGCGCCGCTACTGGGAGCACCAGCATCCCGGCGAATCCCTGGAGGAGTACCTGCGCCGCGGTGGGCTCGCTGCGCGCTTCGGGAAGGCGCTGCCGCAGCAGATGCAGTCCGCACTCAGCGATGTCGCCCAGGCCCTGCTACTGCCCGGCACGATTGGCAGCGCGATCGGCCAGCTCACCGGCGCTCTGACCACTGCGATCCGCGAGCGCCGCCAGACCGTCCGGGCCCTGGCCGGTTGTGCCCGGCTCGCTGACCTCTTGGACGTCGAGCCCGACGTCGACGCGCTCTCCTACTACCCGCACCTGCTGGCCTGGGAGCTCGCCCAGCTCCCCGCCGAGCAGGCCGTGGCCCCGGTCATCCTGCTGGACACCTTTGAGGACACCGGCACCCGCACCCACCGCGACCTCGAACGGCTCCTGCAGCGCCTGGTGTGGCTGATGCCGAACACGTTCTTCATCGTCACCGGCCGCGGCCGCCTGCAGTGGGCCGACCCAGCGCTGGAGGGCCAGCTCGACTGGACCGGCCCCACCGCATGGCCCGGGCTCGTCGGACAGGCCGTACCCGGCCCTCGCACCGCCGGCACCCCGACCGGGGCCGGCCGTCAGGTCCTCATCGGGGACTTCTCCCCGGAGGACTGCTCCGACTACCTTGCCCGGCGCCTGACCCGCGACGGCCAACCCTCATCAACGCCGAGCTGCGAGCCGTGATCGCCGAACGCTCCCACGGCCTGCCCCTCTACCTCGACCTTGCTGTCCTCCGCTTCCTGGAACTCCGCCGGGCCGGCCTCACTCCTGCACCTGCAGACTTCGGCACCGACTTCCCGGCCCTGCTCACCTGCACCCTGGCCGACCTCACCCAGGACGAGCGGCACCTCCTGCGCGCCGTCAGCCTGCTGGACGCGTTCGACCTGCCCGTGGCGGCTGCCGCCGCCGGCCTGTCGCACCTGTCCGCAGCCGCCCGCCTCGTGGAGCGGCCCTTCGTCCGGCACGACCCCTTCGCGCTGTGGCCCTACCACCTGCACGCTCTAATCCGCTCCACGCTGAGTACCGCGGACGACGCCACCGACGACCGGTGGACCGATACCGACTGGCAGCGCGCCGCCGCCCGCGCGCTGGCCGCGCTCGGCGCACAGTGGCAGACCAGCACCGGGCCGGACCGGCGCCTGCTAGTCGGCTGCCTGCGTCAGGGCCTCGCTCTGGCCCGCAACCACCAGCTCGAACTGGACTGGCTCACCGACGCCGCCTGGGCCTACACCGACGACTCCGTGTGGGAACCCCTCCCCCTGCCGGCCCGGGACGGCCGTGAGGGCGACCTCGCGACCGCCGCGGATGCCTTGGCCGAGCTCCTGTCCGCGCTGGCGCGGCGCCAACACGAGCACCGGTCCATGACCGCCTCCCGACTCACCCGCGTCATCAACGCCGACGTGCTCCCCGCCGAGCTCGCCGAGATGGCCGTCTACTACCGGGCCAAGGCGTTTCGTGACCTCGGCCAGAACGACGCCTCCCGCGACGGCATGCGCCTGGTCGCCGACGGCAGCGGGCGGCTCGCCCCAGCCGCCGCCCGCGGGCTCGCCCACCTCGCCCGCGCCACCGGCGACTTCCCCACCGCACTGGCCACCGCCCGTACTCTCGGCTGGCCCGGGCGCGGGAACCGCGTGCTCGGGGACATCCACATTGCCCACGGCGACATGGACCAGGCCGCTGCCGCGTTGACCACTGCCCGTATCGAGGCCGAACAGCACGGCAACGCCGGGGAGCAGGCCATCGCGCAGGCCCACCTCGCCCTCGCGTGCGCCTTCTCCGACCCCGACCGCGCCGACGACGAGCTCGCCCTCGCCGAGCAGCTGCTGGCCGGACTCGACCAACGCGCCACCTCTCTCACCGTCCAGGTCGCCGCCCTGGCTCGAGAAGCCGGCACCCTCGCCGACCTCGAAGGCGCCCGCGCTCTGCGCGCCGAGATCCGCGCCGCGGGGATCACCACGGCCGAGGCCGCCCTTGAGCTCGCCCTTGCCCTCCACCACGCAGTCCTGGGCGAGCACGACAAGGTCCGCAACGTCATCGACCGGCTGCACGAGCTCGCCGAACGCGGCGACTACGCCTACTACGCCGATGTCGCCCACTACATGGCTGACCTTCCGCTGGCTGCTCCGTCTGTCGTCGCCTGGCTCGATGGCGCCGAGTCCGTCCGCCTGCGGTGGCAGCACCTCGTCCGCACCCGACAGGCGCGCCGGTAGGGGCGTGCACCTTCACGGAACCAACGGCAGAGCAAGGAGCTCCGCACACCCATGGCCAGAGGTATCAACGATGACGGCCCTCACCGTCTGTCCGCAGCTGAGCAAACCCTGCGCGACGAGGAGCGGGGGAAGCTGCTCGAGCTCAACCGTGCTGTTCGGGACATCGGGTCCGAGCTGGCCGGGGCGAAGAGACACACGCGGGTCCGGAACGCGGCCTTCTTCGTCGCGCTCGCCCTGCTGATGGGCGCTGGTGCCTGGAGCGTCGCTGTTTGGGAGTGGGAGCGCTTCCTGAAGGTGGACATCATCTGTGGGGCGCTGGCCCTGGTCTGCCTCATATCCGCCTTCCTTGCCAACAAGGCACTCCCCGTTGACAGCTCTCTCGACGAGATGGAGGGAAGCCTCGATCGGCACCGGGACGAGCTGCGCTTCCTCAGTGCCCTGGTCCGACCTGGCCTGGCTGAACAACGCGCGCTGTACCGCGAGGATGTTCAGGCCCTCATCGAGGGCTACCAGCAGGACTCACGGAAGTACCGGCGGACGCACAACAGCCTGCAGAACCTGGTCATGGTGGGGTCGGCGTTCACCACCACCATCGCAGCCCTCGACGCGAAGGAACCAACCTGGCAGAACCTCGCCGTGCTCTTGATCAGTTTCGCGATCACCGTGGCATCGATGGTCAACGGGTACTACAAGTTCCGCGAACGCAGCTACTTCCTCCAGCAGACCGCCGATGCGATCGAGGAGGAGGCGAACGCCGTGAGCCTCGGTGTCGGCGAATACAGCGAGTTCACGCCCGGCCAGGAACAGCAAGCATTGGCCCGATTCACCCAACGGGTGGAAGCCTTACGCAACGAGCAGCGCCGGCGTCAACAGCAACTCGACCAGCCAGCGGACCAGGCACCGCCCATGGGCCCGCCGCCAGCCTGACCGCACCTCGTCACGACAAGACACTGGCACCGCTGGCAACGTCACAGGCCGCAGCCCGAGCAATACCCGGGCGGAGCACGCCCGAATGCGCCTCAACACCGAATCCGTCAAGATCGGGAACACACCGGCCGGCGCACCGCCGCCTCCGCCGGCCGCCACCTCTTTCGGCCCTCCGTACAGACAGGCGGAGGGCTGAAGAGGGGACGCCATGCCCACCGGTGCCACTGCACTGCGGCGGGCATGGGCGAGGTGCAAAACACCTGAGCGCAGTCGTGTGAGTGCTGGTTTTCACAGGTCAGAGCTGCAACGCGGGCCTGTTGCAGTCGCCAGCTTGCACTCACGTTGCACGGGGTCCGCAGTGCGCGACGGTGCCTGGTCAGGGGGCTCGCACGCGACATGATCCGCGCCTCCGACGAACTGGGCTTGCGGTAGCTGTCGGGAGCCTGCCCCGCGGCCACGAATCGCGGGGCAGGCTCCCGTATGGTCAGCGCCGGCAGGGGGTCGGCCTGCGGAGTTCGTCCCCGGCGACGAGGAATGCCAGGACGACGGCGACTGCTTCGTCGCGTAGGACCCGGGCCGCCTGCTGGAGCCGGTCCGAGTTCGGTGAGGGCAGGGGTAGGGCCACGCACTGCGGGTCGGCGCCTGTACCGATGGGAACAGCGGCGCAAGCGGTACCGAGGGTGTACTCCTGCAGGTTCCTCCAGCGCCGACTGGAGCCCTGCCGACCTTCCGGAGCAAGGAATTCAGGGTGCATTTTTCGCTCCCCTGCGCGTTCTGTGAGGGTGGCCGGGTGGGCAGCAAGTGGGCGCCAATTGTGTCGTCCGTCACGTGATGGCGTTCCGCTTTCGCACTCCGCTTCGGCATAGGGGACAAGCGCCACCGGTGACAACGGTGTGTGACTACTTCTTGAGGGTCCGCTGAGGTGACCGAAAGACACGTCCTGACCAGGCCCTTTCCGTCAGTGGAAGATCGTTCCAACTTTCGAGAACACCGCTGACTACGGAGCTTCACTGTGATTCGTCTGCGCAACATCACCCTTGTCGCTGCATGCACATTGACCGCGGCTGCGATCGCAACCTCTCCCGCCGCCGCCGACGGGGACCCGGCAACCACCTCGGTGATCGCCCCGGTGATCGAGGACGACGGCGGCGATTGGATGCCGCCGGCAGACGACCAGGAGCAGGCCGATGCGGCCGCGGCCAAGCAGGCTTTGGACGCTGACCCGCTGACTGCCGCGCAGATCGAGGCTGCGGCCAAGGACACGGCCGACAAGGACCGCCGCATCGCCTTGGAGCCGCAGCCGGGCCTGCCGGCCTCGTACTACCTGGCGAGCAACCACGTCGCCCAGGCCTACAACAACTACTGCGGGCCGGCCACCGCCAAGATGACGCTGGGACACCAGGGCTACAACCTCTCGCAGGCCAGCCTCGCCTCCCGCTTCGGCATCAGCCCCGGCAACGGGGGCACGAGCTGGGACGCAATGCTCAGGACGCTCAAGGCGTACACGAACGGCAACTACGCGGGCAACTCCCTTGCCTACAGCCCCAGCGCCCGCGACAAGGAGGAGTACAAAGCCCACCTCAAGATCGACATCGCTAGAAACAAGGACTCCATCGCCGGCAACGTCCTGGAGCCGAAGGGCAGCCGCATCCGCCTGGCCGGCCACCCGATCAACCAGACCATCTACCACTGGGTCAACATCCGCGGCTACAAGAACAGCGGCGCCGACAGCCAGGTGCAGGACCCCGCGACCAGCGTGTGGTCCGGCGTGAAGGCCAACTCCCCTGTTCCGTCCAACAATCTGGTCATTATGATGGGCGGCCGTGGCTATCAGTGGTAGAAGACTCGCCTCGCTCTGCGCCGTAGCGGCCCTCAGCGTAGGGGCATGCGCGCCCGGGCCCTCACAGTCCGCCAGCGGCGAAAGGCCTCTGGCCGCCCCCGCTACGAGGCGCGCGTTCTGCAAGGTCAGCTTGCCGGAACCGTGGCGCAAGGCTCGGGCCGGCACCACCTACACCACCGCGGCCAATCCTCGTGCTTACGAGGGCGTGGTCAGCCCGGACGGCAAGAAGATCTTTGCCGAGGAGTCCGACGGACGCGTCACACGGGTTGTCATGCGCACACCCGGTGGCGGTCAGACGCTCATCGACCAGATGCCGCAGGCGCGTTCGAAGCGCCTCCAGCAATACGTCCTGTGGGGCTTCGACGGCAGGTGGCTCGTCTACGAAGCGTCCTTCGATGCCGAGAACATGAACGACTGGGCCATCTATGCATGGGACGCGAAGGCTGGTGGCCGGCCGTTCAGGATCACCCGCAACACCGCGAACGGTCCGTTCCTCTTCCTGCGCGCCCGCGGCGGGAAGGCAGCATGGGCGCAGGGTGGCGGAGGTGGTGGGCGCAAGCAGGTGCATGTCTACGATCTGCAGTCTCGCAGCGACCAGGTGGTGCGTACCGGGATGGTCTCCCCTGTGACCGTGTCCGGTGACCTGGTGGTGTGGCGCGAGGCGTTCTCCGCGTCGACCCCCGTGCAGGTGCGGGCGGCCTCGCTGTCCACGGGCCGAGGTGCGCGCCTGCCGGAGCAGGTCGCGAAGGTCAAGGGCACGACGTTCATCACCGGCAGCAGTGACGGGCGAGCCTGGGCGTGGACCTCGCCGGACATGCGCAAGCTGTACGCCTGGAAGAAGGGGTGGAAGACCTCCGCCCTGGTGGCCACGGTGAGCGAGGGCCAGTTCTTCGACCAGATGGAGATCGCGGGGGACCTGATCACGTGGCAGGACGACTCCGGTCTCTGGGCGGCAGATCTCAGATCTCAGTCCATGACCAGGCTCAACAAGGACGGGGTACCGCACGCCAATGGAGACAAGCTCCTGGTCTCCTACCAGACCGGGGGCTTCAGCAAGGACCCGGCCGCCTACAAGGGAACCACCGCCTACGTCCTCACCGCGTCCCGCCTGGAACCGCTCACCCCCTGCCGTGGCTGGGCACCCATACCCCAGCCGGCAGACGAGACTGCAGCCCCCGACGGTCCCGCCGAACCGGCACTGCTGTAATTCCAACCGTCAGCATCCATAGCAGGGCAAGCCGAAGCGCGGCACTCGCCGGCTGTGAAGGGTCCTCCCCAAACTTTGGGGAGGACCCTTCTGTCGCCCAGGACCTGCTGGTACGCATGGCGGCGGGGCGCCGCGGTTCCGAGCGGCCGCTCTCGCAGTTCTTCAGCTGGAGCACCACTTCGGCGGCTTCTCGGGTAAGAGGTCGACACTCTGGACCGATATGCACAGGGAGGCGGAACTGCGTCTGCTGTTACGAGAGTGCCGAAGACGCGCGTAGCATCCGCATCGACGAGCTCGACGACGACACAGGCCTGACCTCTGCCGATGTTGAAATAAGGATCATCCGACAGCCCCAGCATGGAACGGTGCGGTTGCTGAAGGGCCGCGGCCGGGCCGTCTACACGCCAGACCCGCAGTTCGGCGGAGCAGACATGTTCGATTACACGATCAAGCTCCGAGGCAAGCCTGAGGTACAGAAGATCAGGTATACCGTCGAAGTCGGGCTCAGTCCGGGCGCCCAGTACCAACTGGCCTACAAGTATGAGAACTGCGACGCCGTTCGAGCAGCAGGCGTGCCCCGTTGCAGCGCGGCCAGGACGGGTACGACAGCCACTTGGACGCAGACATGGACGGCATGGCCTGCGAGTAGCCGCTCGGTCAACACCACACCGCCTGTGGAGCGGCAGACATCGAAGTCCCGCCGCTTTCAAGGACAGCGCCTACACCTGTTGCCTGGCCCCCTCAAGCGTAGGCGTAGGTGCCCCGCCGGTCTCCGGGACCTCGACGAGGCAGGTCGAGCCCCTGTCGACGGAGGCCTGCGGGAGCCGGTCGACGGTTTCACGTGGGCACCGCAGCGCGGTACGAGGCTGCCGGCCCATGCATCGCCCGGCGGACCGTACGAAGGAGTGGAAGCGCCCAGCGGCGGCGCAAGTTCACGGTCGGGTTCTTCATGGACCAGCCGACGGGCGCCCGAAGCCCAGGCGGAAAGGTATTGGCCGTGTCTCGAGTCACCGGGAGGAGCACGGTCCGCGTAAGTGCAGTGTCGCGCGGTGTTGCATTAGGCCAGCTGGCGCAAAGTGAACTCAGTCTCGTATGCCGGGAACTCTCGCTGAAGCGTCTCGTTGCGCTGCACGTTCTGCCTCTGGCGACCTCACGCAGCTGGCCGCAGCCGGTAGGCAACCAGGAGCGCAACGGCGGCGAACGCGAGGAAGGCAGCTGTACCGAGCCAGAAACCTGCGTGGCCACCAGACTCCGTCGCATGGATGGGGGCCGGGTCGTGGCAGTTCGGCCCAGCCGGTTCGACGCGCAGGCGAGCCCACGGGGTATTGGGTATACCGGTGCCGGCGGCGGTGACGGCGTAGAGGCCCGGGGGCGCAGCGCAACGGATCCGCACGACAGCCGACAAGTTCTTGCTGCCGCGCATCACGACCGGCTCCACGAATGCCGGCGACGACAGCGTCACCTCCCCGTACACCATCATGTGCGAGTTGTCGTAGGCGGTCAGCGACTTGCCGGCGCGCACCGTACGCACGTCCCACGGGGTTTGGGGCCAGGGAGTGTCCGAACCCCAGCGCTCTTCCTGCGATTCCGGCGGGCGGGCAGCGGTTCGGCGTTCGCACTGCTGCCGGGTCTGCCCCGCATCCGGCTCCACGCGCATCCACGCCCAGGATCGGCCCGTGTCACCACTGTCCGCTTCGTCGGCAGGGTGGGCAAGCCGCACCTCGTAGAGCCCGGCCGGAGTGGAGCAGGCGATCGTGGCTACCGCCTTGAGCCGGTCATCGCGGATCCGCAGGGTTCCAGGGTGCACGAAGGCGGTGGATGTCAGCCGGGTGCCGTTCCGTACGCCGGAGTCGACCCCCGCTTGAGCATCTACGGAGATCTGGTCTCCCGGCTTCACGGAAATTTCCTTCGCGCCCGCAGAAATCGGAATTGGTGCGTCCGAATTCGTGGCCGCGGTGGCACTACCCCCGACCAGTGCCGATATCAGCAGCGCCGCTGCGGCCGCCGAGACCGGTCCATTCCTCCACCTGACCAACTGTCGCACCCTGCCTCCTCGTTGACGATCATTCGCGAACGTGCATACCCTGCCACCTCGCCGAGAAGCGAATCCAGTCGCGACCCGCATTCTCGGCCATCACAGCAGCATTTTGAGTCACTCGTTTCAAGGAAAACTACTTGCACTCCAAACGGCTGGCCACGTGTGTCCTGGCACTCGCAGCGGCCCTCCTGTCAGCGCCCTCCGCGTCTGCATCCGGAAGCCCCACAGCAACCCCTATCGAATCCCCCTCCCCTTCCATATCGCCCTCCGCGTCCCCTTCCGCTTCGGCAACCATTCAGCCCAGTGCCTCACCCCCTCAAGCCTCGACGCCGGTTACATCGGAATCCGCAGCAACGCCATCCCAGACCCCGGCCGAACCCTCGCCGGACGAGGAAGTGGAATTCTGGACCGCCGAGCGCATGGCCCAGGCCGAGCCCCTGGATGCCGACCGCGGACAGACCGCCGGCAGCCTGCGCAGGAGCAGCAGCGAGCAGCTCGAAGAAGCCGGTAGCGAGGGGCCCGAGGAGGGACCTCCTGCCGGCACGCCGACCGCTACCCACTTCGAAGGTCTGCCCATGGTGGGCACGTTCTTCTTCCAGGGGACGCCCGTCAGTGGTGACGCCACGTATTGCAGCGGCAGTGTGGTGCGCAGCAAGGGCAAGAACATGGTGCTGACCGCCGGGCACTGCGGCATCGCGCTGCGCAGTGCGGTCCACCGCATCTTCGTGCCGCAGTACCGCTACGGTCAGTCGTCCGCCGACCAGCCCTGGGGGGTCTACCCCCTGACCGACGTGTACATCGACGACCGCTACAAGAAGAACAGCCGGGAGGCGGTCTCCGACCTCGACTTCGCGTTCGTTCTGGTCGGCAAGGGCCCCAGGGGCAATGTGGAGGAGGTCACCAGCGCCCTCACCCTGACGCCGACCAGCACCTACGAGCACAACGTGACGGTGGTTGGCTACCCGGCGAGAGACGAGGACAACAACTCTCACCGGGCCATCCAGTGCGACGTCCGTACCAAGCGCCTCTACGGCTTTCGCCAGATGAGGATGGAGTGCGGCGGCTACTACGGCGGTGTCTCCGGTGGTCCCTGGATCCGGAACTACAACCCCCGCGCCCGCACCGGCGAGGTGATCGGCAACGTCGGCGGCGTCGGCGGCGGTGGCGATGTCCACTGGATCTCGTACGCCCCGGTATACGGCCAGGACGCCCTCGAGCTGTACAACGACGCCGCTAACGACATCGGCGAGAAGAACGTCCACCGGACCAAGCCCTACCAGGGCCCCGGCGACGGACCGATTCTCCCCGGCGGCGGTACTACCTGGAAACATGCCAAGCAGATCGCGTCCGGCGACTTCCGGGCGACCGGCCACAGCGACCTGCTGGTCCTGTGGACCGACGGCGAGGTCACCCTCTACCCCGGCGACGGCAACGGAGGCTTCGGCAAGGAGCGCCAGCTGCTCGCGCCGAACGCCACCTGGAAGACGGCCGCAGGGATCACAGCGGGGGACTTCACCGGGTCCAACCAGTTTGACCTCCTGGTGCGCTGGGACAGCGGACGGCTCAGCCTGCACGGCGATGTCGGCACCAACGGGCTGGGCGGCAGCGGCACCCAGATGGCCCCGGCCGGCTCCATCTGGAGCCACGCCACACAGATCGCGGCCGGCCGCTTCAACGCGCAGACCTACGTGACCGACCTGATGGTGCGCTGGTCGGACGGGGAACTCACCCTCTACACCAACGTCAGCGCCGGCACCCTCGGCCAGGAGCACAAGCTCAAAGAACCCAACAGCACCTGGAAGGACGCCACGCTCCTGACGTCCGGACAGTTCTCCGGCAGCCAGAAGTGGGACCTGATGGTCCGCTGGACGAGCGGCGAACTCGACAACTACGTGGGCACGACCACCGGTGGCCTGGGCAGCCAGAAGCAGGTCCAGGGCCCCAATAAGACCTGGACCCACAGCGTGATCATGACCACCGGCGAGTACACCGGCGACGGCCTCGCCAACGACCTCGTCATCCGCTGGTCCGACGGCGAGACGACCATGTACCGCGACACCCGCATGACCACCCTCGGAACGGAACGCATGCTCGTTCCGCCGGCATGACCGGTTCAGCCATCGTCCGAGTGTTCTTGCCGCGCCCACCATCTTCGCGTGACGCTCCGACCTTGGTGCGCTGCGGCCGCCTGGTGCGCGGCGAGCGCGCAACCGTAGGCCGTCGCCTTGCAGCCTCTCGCGTCCTCACCGGTTCCGTGGGGGGCGTCGGCCCGCGACTCTGATGCGGCGTCGACCGGGCTCCAACGCAGTACGGGCGGCATCTTGTGAAAGATGCCGCCCGTGACTATGTCTTAATGTTGCTGATCTGCCAGGCGATGGCGCCGCTGGCGCCAGGCCTTCCCTTGATACTGAAGTCCAGCACCTTCGACTTGCTGGTTACACGGTAGGAGGACGGGTTGGCATCGCAGGCCTGAACGTGTGGCTTGAAATCGGCAACCACGACCTCGACAGATCCGGTTCCAGCACAGGCGATCAACACTTGGTAGGTCTTGCCCGCAGGGAGAGGCGACTGGTTGTGGACCCCTTGTGCAACCGTGTCGTCACCCGACTCGACGAACGCCGGGTCGTTGGTGTCCAGTGTGCTCACTGCGGCGTGGGCGCGGTCTGACAGTGCCTTGTCGACGGCGGTAGCTGTCGGCTTCGGCGTAGCCGGATGGGGTGCCGACTTGCTGACGGTGGGCTCGGGGCTGGCATCGGGTCCTGAGCAGCCCGCGATTCCGCTTATGGCGACCGTGGTGAGCAGCAGGGCGGCCGAGACTCGCTTCACGAGTAGGTCTTCCAAAACTTCCATCCGAGCTCGTCCCAGTCGGGAACGTTGAAGACGCCGGTCCGGGTGACCCGCTTGCCGCAGCGGTCCGGAGTGGACTCCCACTTCTTCCACGTGATCTTGCGTCCCCATGAGCCGTACTGGACGTGGCCGTACATGCCCTCAGGGATGGCACGGTTGTACTGGTGGCCAACGGTGATCGACGCCTCAACGCCCAGCGTCGCGTCGACCTTGGCCTTGGCGGCGGCCACGACCCCGCTCACCTCGGTCTCAAAGCCGAGGGTGCCTTCGACCTTGAGCTTGCCTGCAGTATGGACGCTGACGAGCATGGTTCCGCCCGGGCCATCCTTGAACGACGTGCCGGGCCACCGCATGTGGAGCTCGGGTGCGACCGATGACACTTCGTACCACTTGTAGTACGGGTTGTCGCAGCGGGTGGGAGCAGGCTTGTCGGCATCGGCTCCGGTGACCTCGGGCAGCTGGCTGCCGGCTTCCGCGACCTGCGGGTCGTACACCTCGTTGGGGTCGTAGTTGATCTCGACCCCGGTGTCGGTGGTCGGCGGCTCCGGCTCGGGCGTTGCGGCTACTGCCGACGTGCTCAGCGTAGCCATGACAAGGAACGCAGCAGGGATCGCCGCCAGCTTGCCTCGCGTGGTAAACAAATTCCCCCCTCAGGAACACGTGTCGCCAACGGGCCTGGTCACGCCCGTTGATCGCGTGGGTCGCCGCTGAATCTAGGATCTTGACCGAGCACGGTCAACGCTTCAGGTTGGCCTCTGAGGGTAATTTGAGGGTTGCGCTGCGTAATGCAGGGCAGTCAGGGTAGAACTTCGCCGATCACTGGTTGCGCTACTTAGCGGGAGCATTTGCAGTAAGCCTGGCAAAAGGTGTGCTAGTGCAACAGAGGGTGCATCTCTGGTGCAGTCTGGGCACGCGATCTCCCACAGGCTGTCGGGGAATGTCTACTCCCGTCGCCACACGAAGCTCCTCCGCCTCGATGTGGCCTGCTCGGCAGCCGCTCCTCGAGGACGCGCCGCCGCTCATCGTCGGACAGCCCGGGCAGCTCCCGGTCGATGTCTTCGCCGATCCGGCCCGGGGCGCGGCGGATGTGAATCACGTTCTGGCAGTCTCGCACCCGGTCCTGGTGTCCAGCCGGATCCCGTCATCGCAGCGCCGGTCCGAGTGGGATGGCCGCTGGACCAGCCAGCGCCGGATCAGTCAGCCGTACGGGCCGGTGACCCTCGGGGCCGGTCACGGCGAACCACCTTGGTCGTGTTGATGTATCTGCCGGCCCAAGTCTCCCGGCGCACTGCTCGTCCGATAGGTCGCTCGGGTACAGCTTGCGTTTACTCACATCACCACACCAGCAGACGAGCGGCTGAGGACCGGCGGATTCTGCCCCCGCACCCACACCATCAGGCGACGACAGAGCCGCCCAAAACCTCACGAACCGCCCTCTCAAAGATCCCCAACGAGCGGCCCACCACGAAGGCGGCAACGTCCCAATCAGTCCATTCAGCCAGGCCCTCGGAAAGATCCACAAGCCGATCCTGCCATCACACGATCGGACCCGGTGAACCTTTCCGGTCACAGCACTAGCAGTTCTGGGTGGTGAACTTCGTCGCAGGCTCTGTGCCGGTACCAGCATCTTCCTCTGGCAGCGCCCAGCGGGCAATGTTGCCGTAGTGATCCTCGATCAACAGCTTTCCACCCTTCACGGGCACGTTGAGGTCGGCGATGGCCTTGTACTCTTCGTTCGCCTTGACTGTCGCGTAGGGCGTGAAGGCATCGGTGCAGCCGTGCCAAGGCGCATCTGTGTAGTCCCAGGCTTCGGTCATCTCCGGACCCCGCGCCCACTTGATGTGGTTGTCCATTTGCCGACCGAGGTTTCCCCCCGTCGCGGACTTCATGGTGAAGGCGACCGCCAGCGCGTACTTCCCGTTCAGGGGAAGCGTCTTGTCCTTGGCGAAGGCGTTCCGGTAGGCGATGCCGGTGAGTGTGACCTGCATGGGGCGACCTTCATCGTCCTTGAGCGTGATGGTCTGGCCGATCTGCCGCAGCGCCGGGTCTGTAGCACCGCCCTCCCCCGGGACCTGGTCTACCGCCCCCGGTGGCCGGGAGTCGAGGCCGCCACCGCCCTCTGCACACCCCGCCACCGCAATGGATACCGACAGCATCACGACCACTAATGCCTTCTTCATGGATGAAGCAACCCCTGTCCTCGTTGCCATCGGGGCATCGGCTTCTGCGCGTGAGTCCTTGCTGCGTCGTGCTCGTCGACCTCAGTCCCACAGGCATCTCGTGTGTACGAACGCTACCGGCAATTCGATCATGGTGCGTTGAGATGGTCATCCTCGGCAACGACCACTCCGCAAGCGGCCTGATCCCCAACCCGGCAAAGGTTCACGGTCACAGCACTAGTAGACGGTCGTGCTGGACGGCCCCGCCCCCGTGTCGCTCTCCTTGGATCGCGGTTCTCGTGCGCGGGTGAACTCTGCGGCCCGCTCGTGCCGTGCGCGGTGTGCTCCTCTGGACGTCTTGCAGCGGGTACCGACACCCTGACCGCAGGCTGGGCAGGCGACCTCGTACACACCCCACGGGCGTCCCGGTTGCCGCTCCTCGCGCTCCTCCAGGATCGGTCGCAGCCGCTCGTCGTGCGGAACGATCCGTGCGCGGCCGGCTTCGGACCCGTCGACGATGACGCAGCCCTGGCCGCTCTCGACATGGCAGCGCGGGCAGCCCCGCTTGATCCACTCCCGCCGAGACACCTGCTTGTACAACGGCATCCGCGGCTGTTCCTCGCCGGTGGGCGCCTGCCCGACCGACGGTTGCGGCGCCATGCCGCCTGCCGGCTTGTTGGGACTCGCCATCTCCCGCCAGCGCTGGACCTCCGCGCGTTCACGGCCGCCCAGGACTGCATCCGCCGTGTCCGCGGCCCGCAGCAGCTTCTCGATCGTGGCACGCCGGAATTCCCGGGGCGCTCGGCGCCGCCCGACTCCCCAACGCCGCAACGTCCACAGCAGGGACCGCACCCGCTCCGCCGCTCGCCGTGCTTCCTCGGCCGCCCGCTGCTCTGCCTCGTATTCCTGCTGACGCTCAGCGGCGTGCGCGGCCAGCAGCGCACCGGCCGCGTCCGCGATCTCGCTCTCCTCGACGGTTCGGTCGTGGCTGGCTGTCGCGGCGGCGCGCACCTGCAGCTCGTAGACCTGGCCGAGGTCCCGCGCGGCCACGGCCTGCTGGAGCCGGGTAAACAGCTCTGCGCGTAACCGGTTCTGGTCTTCGAGCCAGTGGGCGGCGGCTGCGAGGGCAGCGACCAGCTGCGCCCTCGTCGTCTCATCGACGCCGGTCAGGGCGTTGATGTCGCCGCACAGCCGGGTGACCACGACGGGTGACTCCAGCCGTCGGGCGTCGGCCAGCTGCCTCAGTAGAAGCTCCGCGCGCGCCTGGGCGCTTGGGGTTTTCCGGGTCCGGCCAGTGGGCCAGGCGGCGACAGGCCGGGCGGCCCGAGCGTGGACGATCCGCTCCACCGCCGGCGTCGACAGGCCGCGTTCGGTCATCTGGCACTCGTCCAGCTTGAACCACTCTGTGCCCCGGGCGAAGGCCTCGGTGCCGATCCGGACCTGCCGGTGGGTGCCCTCGCTGTGCAGGCGGATCCGGTGGACATACCTGCGCCGGACCAGTGTGTCCGCATCGACCGGCACCGACACCCCCAGCACCGGCTCCACACCGGCCTCGTCCCACACCGGCGCCACGGCCTGGTCCAGGTGCACCCGCAGTCGGCCCTGCGCCACGGCGATGTCCACCACCGACCCGATGGGGATACCAGCCGGCCGGGCGAAGACGATTTCGGCTTCCGTCCCGCGGCCGCGGAGCCAGGAGGCCGCCGCCGCCTTCACATACAGATGATCCGCGCTCGACACCCCGCGCGACGCCCGGCCGCACATGTGCGGCTCTCCGTCCGCCCCCGGATGGTGCGCGAAGTGGCATACACGGTCGGTATAAAGCTTCGTCGTCAACTGCGCACCACACCCGCCGAGCAGTACACCGCACCAGAACGTGTCGAACTCGTGCCGGCGACGGAACGCGTCCAGCTCGATCGCCTCCATGGGCAGCATCAACGGCTCCTCCGAGCCCGCCCCGCCCAAGACCGCCGTCTGGATCTGCCGCCTGTCACCCCGCACCCGCCCACCCCTTCATCCCATCCCAGCGTGCCCCCTGGCCGCACCCACCACCCTCGAACGTCGTGTTTACGCCGCGGTGCGCAGCGAGGATGGCTGCGCGGCAGCGATTACCTCCACCGCGGGCACGGCCGTGCTGCGGCTGAGGTTTGATCGCGCGGCCGAGCCAGACCACCAGTAGGTCGGCCTGCACGGCGCCCCATCCCCTGTACAGGTCCATTCCACGGCGGTTGCTCCCGCCGTCACGCGCCTTGGAAACCAGACCCGTGCCGTGCGGCGACCCGAAATGCAGCCTGCTGCCGGAGTATCTGGGTGAAAGTCGACTGTGTCACTCGCCGCGGTCCAGCTTCCGTGCTGAATGATGGGGTCACCTGGCCCGAGGCGGGCCACGTTCCGGCCGTCGCCCGATCCGGCGTGCAGGAACGCAAGGAGCGTGACATTGCACCGGCCTGCACCACCAAGAACACCACCAGCAGCTCGCCAGTCTTCATAGGCGTGCCGGGATCGGGCCACGGCATGTCGGGAAGGCAGGCTATGAGCCGCCGCTCTTCGTGGGAATCCCGCAAGCACCACTACTGGTCTGACTGCACTGGCAACTCCCTCCGCGCGAGCCGGCGGATCGGACACCCAGCCCCGCCCGCCGCGGACGCGCAGGCACTGCTCGAAAGTTGGGTCCTCGAGCAACTTGGCCTGTCTCCCGATCTGTCTGCGCATCCGTTCGGCGTCGCCTCGCTGACCTGCTCTGCCGCCTCCCTCACCCTGCACCTCGACCCGTATCTAGGACGCGAGCGCCACTCCTTCCCCGAGCATTGCCTGCACCGCCTGCTGCCCGCGGCCCCCGCACCCGGTAGCGGAGACGAACTGGGCGGAATCCCCGGCCTCCGCGTCGGCGGCACCGAGGCTGGCGGGCGGAAGCTGCGCCTGCACATGGTGGACGGCCTCGGCCCTGCTCAACTCACGCTCGCACTTCCTCCTGGGCTGCCGGAGACGTGGCCGGCCGTGGAACGCCGGCACCGGAGCTGGGTCAAAGGCCACGGCATGCGACCGCTATGGGCGACCCCATGGCTCGACTACGAGGAGTCTGACTACCTCGATGCCTGCCTCGCACGGGCCCGCTCCGCTCGGGCCACCATGGGAAGCGCCCTGCTCCGCAGGCTTGCCCTCTTCCACACCAGCGCCGCCTTCTACCGCGTCCGATGCTGGGATGAAGGCGACACCTGGAAGATCGACGCCTGCACGGCCAACCCCAGCACCCAAGGCCACGACCAACTCCTGCAACGCCTGTGCCATCCGCGTTGGGGGCTGCCGGTGAACCTGGCCCATGCCTTCTGCCACTGCGCCGGACACGAGTCCCCCTACGCATGGGGGCACACCTGTGCCTTCTACCTGGACGGCCTCGAACCCAGCGGGGCGGAAGCCATCTACCTGCGCGTTCACGCCAGCCCTGAAGGGCGCGACCACGACCGGCAGATCGAGACCCTGCGCCGGGCGGGAGCGCCAAAGGAGTGGATGGACCGGGCCTTTCCCACAGACGCGCTCCAGGACCATCGGGGCACACAGAGAAGGTAGCTGTGCGTCGGCTTGCCAGCTGCTCCCGCAGTCGTACTGGTTGCCGCGCACGACGGGCGCCAGCCAGGGGTAGGGCTACACCGTCCATCCGTGCGTGAGTCAGGGCGGCCTGATCAAATCGAACAAACGCGCTCGGCTACAACCGTGGTAAGCCTGCCCCGCGGCCACGAATCGCGGGGCAGGCTCCCTCGCGGTCAGCGCCGACAGGGGGTCGCCCCGCGGAGCTCGTCCCCGGCGACGAGAAGTGCGAGGACGACGGCGACTGCTTCGTCGCGTAGGACCCGGGCCGCCTGCTGGAGCCGGTCCGGGTTCGGTGAGGGCAGGGAGAGGGCTACGCACTGCGGGTCGGTGCCGGTACCGATGGGGACGGCGGCGCAGACGGTGCCGAGGGTGTACTCCTGCAGGTCGAGGAGCGGCTGTCCGGGCCAGCGGTCGTCGAGTTCGTCGAAGAGGACCTCGGGGTTGGTGATGGTGTGGGGGGTGAACTGCTCCATGCGGTACCGGCTGAGGTGGTCGCGGCGTTCGTCGGGCCCGAGTTGGGCTAGAAGGGCCTTGCCGACGGCGGAGGCGTGCGCGGCTTCGCGGAAGTCCACCCACTCGTGCACGACCGGGGTGCGGGGGCCGTCGGCGTACTGGGTGATCGAGACCTCGCCTTCGGTGTAGCTGGCGACGTAGACGGCCGCGCCGACCGCGTCGCGCAGGTAGGCGAGGGTGTCGCGTAGCTCGCCCATGCGGTCCCGGTCGGCGGCGGCGAGCTCCAGGGCGGAGCCGGCCGTGTAGACGTCCGGGCTGAGTGGGGCGACGAGCTGGGCGCGCGCGAGGCGCTGTAGGGCCTGGTTGAGGTGGAGCTGGCCCAGGCCGGTCTCCCGGGCGATCTGGGTCAGGCGTACGCCCCCGGTGTGGCGGTGGACGACCTCGAGCACGCGCAGGGCTTGGTGGGCGGCGGCCAGGCTCGAGCAGGTGGGCCGTCGCGGGGCGCGGCGGGCGATGCGCGCTCCCTGCTTGGCATCGGCGGTCAGCCCCGCGGGGGCGAGGCGAGCGCAACGGGCCAGGGCGGAGGCGAGCTGGCTGGTGGTGCGGTAGACCTCGCCCAGGGCCAGGTCCTCCCGCGGGACGAGGGCGGCCATGGCTCGGTGCAGGGGTGGGGGAAACTGGCGCAGGGCCTTGGGATCGGTTGGTGAGGTGGGGACGAGGTCGGTGGTGCTGATGGGGGGTGAGGACCAGATGACGGAGGCGCCCAGTGGTGCCTCCAAGTCCGGTGGGACGGCCGGCAAGGCTGGTAGGCCGGTCTCGTCGTCGTCGTTGGTGGGGTCGGTGGTCTGCTCCTGCCAGTGGTGGGCGACGGCCACCTCGGCTCGGGAGAGGTGCAGGAGGTAGAGGGCGCGCGCGGCGGTGGCCGACCCTGCGCCGGCGGCGTACTGGAACCAGAACTGGGCGCCCTCCATCCGGCCGGACAGGTGCAGCAGGCTCGCGAACAGCAGAGCGGAAGGCCGGCTGTAGGGCCAGGCGTCCGCGTCGAGGGCGCTCTGGGTGAACTTCGGGCTGTCGACCAGGGCCCGGGCCAGCCGGTCGAGACTGCGGGCCGCCCTGACGTGGCAGGCCGCATCCAGGACCAGCTGGCGGTCGGCAGGGCCGGCCGGCACCCACGAACCGCCGGCGGCGGCGCCGTGCGGGACTGATGCCTGGACGCCCCCCGTCAGGTGCGGAGCCGTTGCGCCGCTGCGGTTGCCAACCACGCGCAGGGCGATGCGTCGGCGGGCTGCGCCCTCGTCGTAGGCGGCGTAGTCGTCGGTGAAGGCATCGGCGGCCAGGAGAGCCTCGTCCACTTCACTCGGCGAGCCGGCAGGGTTGCCGGTTGTGTCGTTCACAGGTCCTTCTCCTCTCCGGGAGTCCAGTCCAAGTTGATCTTTTCGGCCAGCATGCGGCGGGCGGCGTGGATGTGGGAGCGCACCGTGGCAGGGGAGATACCCATCAGCTGCGCGACCTGCGCCCGCTTCTTCTCCAAGATGAACGTCAGCAGCACGACGTCGTAGTGGCGCTCGGGCAGGTCGGCGATCGCGTCGTACAGGCCGATCGTGGAGACCTGCGCCTTGAGCCGGCGGCGCGAGGCAGCCCTCAGTGCGGCGAACTGCGCGGTCCGCACGAGGGCAACCGGGACGACCTCGGCCTCCTGATAGCGCTGGACGTGCTCGCGCAGGTGAGACCAGGCGAAGGCCTGAAGGCTGGCTTCCTGCAGTACCTCGGGCCACACCGTCAGCAGGAAGGTGAACACGTCCTCGACGACGCTCGCCGCGAGGTCGCGATCGCCCAGCTTCCACTTGGCGTACTGCAGGTAGGCCTGGTGGTTCTGCGAGTGGAACGCGACGAACTCCACCGGCATGACACCGGCGAGTTCGACGTCGACCGCCTGCTCGCCGAACGGGTCGTCCTCGGCGTCGGTCATGAACTCCCCCACGGCTGCTCTCCGACCTCGTTCAGGCTGGGACCCGGCATGTCACGTGCCCGGTCCAGGTGGTGACTGGTTGCCGGGCTGCGGCCTGCGGTGAGTTCTGCGGCGCCCACCCGCACTCCGGCGCCCAGCAGCCGACGGAGCCCTCGCGCCACGTCAGGGGTGAACACCCGCACAGCAGTTGCCCCTATCAGAGCCAGAGCGAGCGGTTCGAAGATGTGCACGACGCACGAAGTCCTTCCAGGCGGTCTTTCGACGGGTTGATCCAGGTCTGCCTCCCCCACTCCGGCAGCCGGGGCAGCCACCACGGGATGGCTCCTAACCACCAGCCAAGCGAACCGGCGCCATGAACGTTCAGGACGTCTCGGCAAAACTTCAGGAACAGGCGCATCCGCTTGCGCGTGCGCCCCCTCACGCCCCCATACGCGCCCCCGCCTGCGCGCACTGACGGCTTTCTCAGGTCGGCTGATCGATTCCGCGGTGAATCCCTCCACCCACCCGGGTGAAGCAGCCGAACTCGGGCTGGGCAACCACCCCACCCACCCGCTACAACCCCGGTCGTGATCAAGCAGCTGATGCGCCGCGGCCTGCCAGCCCTCGCCCTCGCCACACTCCCCCTCCTCAGCACGGGCGCCCCCGCCACCTCCGCTGAACCCCCACGGACCGCCCCGCTCCCGACGGCCGTCGGATCAGCCGGCCATCGAGAGCCACTCCCCCTCTTCGAGGCCATCGACCGCATCCCCGTCGCCGACGAGCAGCGCGCCGGCTACACGCGGGATCTGTACAAGCACTGGAACAAGGGCCTGAACGTTGGTGATGGCTGCGACACCCGCAAAGAAGTGATCTTGTCCGAGGCGGTCATCGCTCCGCAGGTCGCCACCGGCTGCAAGCTGACTGGCGGGTCCTGGCGCAGCCCGTACGACAACGTGGTCGTCACCGATGCCGGCCGCCTGGATGTCGACCACTTCGTCCCGCTGGCGGAAGTCCACGACTCCGGCGGCTACGCCTGGGGCGCCGGCCGACGCGAGGCGTACGCCAACGACCAGGGCAGCCCGGACACCCTGATCGCTGTCTCCGCCGCCTCCAACCGCTCCAAGAGCGACAAGGACCCCGCCGAGTGGCTGCCGTCCGACGGCTCTTACCACTGCACTTACGCTGCCACCTGGGTCGCCACCAAGCTCCGCTGGGGCCTCGCGGCCGACGACGCCGAGCGCCAGGCCCTCCTCGGACTCGCCGAGGACTGCCCCACCACCACCGTCGTCTACCAGACCGCGCCCTGACCTGGCCTACCTAAGTGCGCTGGTACAGGCCGCCATCCGTCCCTGTGACTACGCGGCCGTGCGGTTCCCCGATCGATGCTGGCCGCTGCGTCGCCTCTTTAACGCGTCCCGAGACGATCACCTTTTGAGCCGTCCCAGCCCATGCACTCGGGCCAGTGCCGACCACCCCACCGAGATCAGGAGGATCACCCATGGGCAGAAGGAAGCCTGGCAAGCCGCGACGCGAGCGGAGTCAGACGTACACACTGCAACAGCTGCAACCCCCGGGCTACGACGAGTGGCTCAACATCGGATCCAACTTCACGGCCGACGCAGCCGCTGCCGACTCACGCCTCAACGAGGAGTCGGTCGACCTGATGAGGCGCTTTGCCCGCTTGCAGCCTCTCTACCGCGGGCTGATTCCCATGCAAGCGGTGCAGCTCGACATGGCTCTCGACCAGGGTGCTATCCCGATCAGCAAAGGCGACGACGAGCACGCATCTCTCATCCCCATGGAGGAGATCGCTGCTCTGATGGGAGCCGACTCCAGCGACGTTCGAGAGAGCATGCACCGGCTGCACTCCGTCGGCGCATTCCTGTTGGAGGAAGTCGCTGACGGAGTTCCGCTGATCCGCGTCGTCAGTCAGCCGCCACGACGCCCCGGGGACCCGTGGATCTTCCACGGAACTGCCGAGGACACACTCGTGCCATCGACCTGCATCCCCACTCGCCCCAGCGATCTACCCCCCGACGAATTCGCAGCATTGGCGTTCATCAGGACACACATGTCCCGGGGCACCGAGCCGCTCCCCGAAGAGTTCGCGAAGCACGACGGCATCGATTCCGTCGGATACGCCCGCCAGCTGTTTGAGGCCGTCGACGAACTGGCACAGGAAAAGGGATGCGGCACCTGCCCCTCCGCGTACCTCTGCACCCGGGTGGACGAGGCAAGGTGAACGGAAATCAGCTTGTCGTGCTCCGTGGCCGTCTGTGGGTTAACCCCAAGGACGACGCCCACGCCTTGCGGTGTGTCGCTCGCACCACGAAGGGCGACCGCTGCCGGAACCCGATCGAGAACGGGCAAGTGCTCGGCGTACGCGAATTCCAACTCGGCACCGCCGGATACGTCAGCGCATACGGTCACTACGGCCAGGCTGGGGCTGTCGATGCCGACCGCTGGCTCGCCCAGCACTGCTCCGTCCACGATGCGCCGGGTGTCCTTGACCACGACGCACCCGAGCTTCGCCGGTTCGACATCACGCGGGACGCCTCGTTCCTGAGGCCCTATCCCGTGGAGGCTGCCTTCGACGGGCAGGCCGCTGCCGACTGAGCGCGCTCTTTGAAAGCAACCTCCTGGAGTGAAGTGCAAGTCGGCCAGCCAATGACTGTCGTCTGCCCCACATGCCACAGCGACACTGGGCAGCCGTGCACCTACGTGACGGGGTCTCGAGTAGGGGCGTCCCGTACCACGCACCGCACCCGCAAGCACGAGGCACAAGAGCAGTACATCCGCCTTCACGGCCCGATGCCGAAACGGCACGACATCCCCGCTGACGACCGGTGGCTCTACCAACCGCTGCGTGCCAGCGACCTGGCCGGGCTCATCCTGGGCGTGCGCCGATCGGTGATCTCGGCACTTCTGCTCCACCCTGAAGAGCTCGGCGCACTCTACGAAGTGGCTATCGGGCAGGAAGACCCGGAGCTGCTCGATCACACCACCAACATCGCGATTCTCATGGCGCTAGGCGGGGTGCGCGACCGCTCACCAACCGGGCTCGAGAATCTCGCTGCACGGCTCGCCGCGCGTGGCTACCTGCAACGCTTCCCCAACCGATCCGTCGCGACCAACCCCGAGTCGGCCCGCCTGTTCTCGCCCGGAGAGTTGCCAGGGGCGGCCCTGAGGGATTGGCATGCGGCGATTGATGCCCTGCCACCCTCTGCGTCCTGACACCGGCAGTCAGGAAGTGGACGCCTGCCCGCTGTGCCGGGCCGGGCCAGGCACGGCCTGCGTACTGGTCAGGCCAGACGCCCTGCGACCAGCTCGCCGGCCAGGCACCCTACGGGCAAGCAGGCGACAGGCCCCGGCCGTGCCCCTCGCCGATGGCGGGGCACGGCCCGGTCTGCCTTCTATTACGTCGGTGCCCGCTATGGCAGGCGGCGGTCGAATTGGAGTTCGCGGTTGGCTATCCACTCCCTGCGCAGATAGGCGCGGGCGGAGTCCCGCTCGGCGTCCCGGTCCCCGTCTGTGCGCGGCTGGGGAGGGCGCGAGGTCTTCCCGCTTGTGTGCAGGCGGTCGTAGGCGACCAGGCGCTCGGCGAGCATGGCCGCGTCCGTGCGCAGCTCCACTGCAGAGTCCACCGGTTCAGGGACGTCTTCGTAGGGTTCCTCGCCCGGCAGGTACGGGCCCGGGGTGCAGGAGAGGGCCAGGGCATCCAGTACGGCGCCGGCCTCCAGCAGCTCGTCGCGGGTTTCCATGGCAAGGAGGTTGACCTCGGAGAGGACGGCGTCTCGTCCACGGGCGAGACTTCCGGTCAGGATCTCTCGGTCGGCCTGGTAGCCGGCCAGCAGGGAGGCGATGAACCGGATGTCCGGCAGGTGCTTGCCGTAGGCGTCGATGGCGGCCTGGGAGGCGTTCCAGCTTGGTAAGTCGCTGGTGTCGTATCCGGGTGCGTGCATGCAAGGTTCTCTCGGGGCGTGGCGGGTTGGCAGGTCGAACCCATGGGGATGGCTATCGGTAGATATGACGGCTACGGTGCCGGAGCCTCGCGGCCGCCGAGCTACTTGAGCCCACCTTTGCCGAAGGAGCCCGTTCCTGCTGATGGCACGGCCAAGCGGCGTGGAGGCCTCACGCCGGGCCGCTGAGATAGTCAGGACCGCCCTGGATAGCGTCGCCACACCTTGGCCTGGAACTCTTCACGCGTGATGTGCCCGTCTCGGTATGCCGCCTCGTAGTACTCCTCTGTGGAGTCGCCTATGGGGTCGTCCACGGGCTCCGGTTCCAGCGGGTCGCTGGCGGGGGTGTCGGCGAGGGGCTCGTACTCCAGCCCGTAGCCGTAATCGACGCGGCGGTCCCAGCCTTCATCCTGCTCACCTGTCATGAACGGTGCATTGCCCCTGCGGCGGACACCCATGCATGCCATGCCTCGTCAAAACGGATGCCGGCCCTATGGTGGCTGCACCATCGGCGGCCTGCGGCTTGGGGAAATCGTAGTCTGCTCGGACGCGGGGTGTGGTGGCGGTCTCCAGCGCACGCTGCGCTACTACAGCTTTGCGAAGCCGATGAAGCGCCCGTAGTGGCCCTGGTAGGCGACGGTGAGGGTGGCCGTGGGTCCGTAGCGGTGTTTGGCGATGATGAGGTCCGCTTCGCCGGCGCGGGGAGAGTCCTTCTCGTACATCTCTTCGCGGTGGATGAGGATGACGAGGTCGGCGTTGTCTTCCAGGGCGCCGGAGTCCCGGAGGTCGCTGAGGAGCGGCTTCTTGTCGGTGCGCTGTTCGGGGCTGCGGTTGAGTGTGGAGACAGCGATGACGGGGATCTGGAGTTCCTTGGCCAGGTGTTTGAGGGCTCGGGCGATCTCTGAGACCTCTTCGTAGCGGGAGGCCAGGGGCCTGGTGCCGTAGTTGAGGAGCTGCAGGTCGTCGACGGCGATGAGCTTGAGGCCGTGCTGGTAGTGCAGGCGCCGGCAGTGCGCGCGCAGCTCGGTGAAGTTGGCGTAGGGATCGTCCTGGAGGAAGAGCGGGGCCTGTGAGACGTCGGGCATGCGCTTGGCCAGGCGGGTCCAGTCTTCGTCGGTCATGCTGCCGGAGCGCATGTGGGTCAGGGCGACGCGGGCCTCGGCGGCGAGGAGGCGCAGGGTGACGTCGGTGCGGCGGGACTCGAGGGCGAAGAGGGCGGAGGGCAGGTTCTGCCGGATGCTGGCCGCACGCAGAAGATCCAGTGTGAGGGTGGAGGTGCCCATGGACGGGCGGCCGGCGATAACGATGAGCTGGCCGGGGTAGAGGCCGCCAGTGAGGGTGTCGAGGTCGCCAAAGCCGGTGGAGATTCCGGCGATGTCGCCGGGGCTGCTGCCGATGGCTTCGATCTCGTCGAGGGCGCCTTCCATGACGTCGGCCAGCGAGTGGGCGGGTGGGAGCCAGGACCGGTTGCGGGTCGTGGCGGCGAGGATTTCGGCCTGGGCGGTATCGATGATGCGGTCGACGGTCTCGGCAGTGCCGTCGGCGGCGAGGTTGTCGATGTGGGCGGTGGCCGCCTGCAAGCGGCGCAAGACGGCCATGGCCTGCACGGTGTCGGCGGCCTGGGTCCAGGACTGTCGGCCGGTGGCCGACTCGGCGAGGGTGTGGAGGTAGAGGGGGCCGAGGGCCTTGGCCAGCTGGTCCTTCTTGGCGAGCTCGGCGCCGACGGTGAGCGGGTCGGGGGTCTCGTCGCGGGCATAGACGGCGAGGATGGCGGTGTAGATGATCTCGTGCGCGGAGCGGAAGAAGTCTTCCCCTTGGAGGACCTCCACGATGTCAGCGACGGCCTCGAGGGAGCGCAGCATCGCGCGCAGCACCGTCTGCTCCGCAACAAGATCGTGTGGGGGCTGCGCCGCCTGGTCGTCCTCGGCCACCTGTCTCCTTCACATCGGCACGGGGGCCAGCATCGGACCCGTGATCGGCGCGCTCAGCGTATCGAGCGGTGGACAGGCGGCCGGAGGGTTCAGGACAGGTGCCCTCGTTCGGCGCGGGCCCGGGCGATGGCCCGGGCGCGTACCGCCTCGGCATTCTGCCGGAGGGCGGCTTGCCGGTCTTCGGTCACGGTGCCAAGTTGGTCGGCGTCACGGGGGGTCTGTGCCGCTTGACGCTGGGCAGCGGCCACAAGCAGCCGGTCCTGCTGGCGAGGGACTTGTGCCGCGAACACCGAAGGGACGGACGGCAGAGAGAGCGGGGGCGCCACGGGTACGGTCGCGGGGGCTGGCGGCAGGATGACGATCGCGCGTACGGTCTGGGCGCCGATGGCGTCGTTGACCCTCTTAATGAGCCCGGGCGCCAAGAGGCGGCCCTGGGTCGTCCACGCCCGGGACTGCGCGCGCAGATGCAGGGTGCCCGAGGCCGGATTGAAGCTCACCGCGATCAGGTTGGCGGCGACTTCGCCAACAAGCGCGGGCCACTGCCTGATGAGATCCGCCGCTTCCGGCGCGGGCCACCCGTAGTGCTCGGCCGTCTCCAGCAGAGCTACCGCAAGCAACACTGGGCGAGAACCGCCGGGCCGCGCCGCGCCCCGCTGCCTTCTCCGAGGGAAGACGGATTCGTTTGGCTTCCTCCGGGCCGAGCGGATCGCCTCGCGCAGAGCGATCCGAGCCAGATCGTCCGTGCCAGACCCGGCTCCGTGCCCTGCTTGCTCAACCACCTTGCCTCCTTCGCTGCGGTGCGCCGGCACAAGTCTGGCGTCCTGACCTCCGAAGAGGCAGTCAGTGGGCTGAGGACTCCCGCCCGAGCACCAGCAATTGGTGTGCGGTCACGCCATGAGGTTTTGCTGTTGGCCTGGCTGCACCTGCAGCGGGGTGAGTTCGGCCTTCTAGACGTGGACCCTGGCTACGTCGAGTGCGCAGGCGGGTGATCTCGGCCTGCCCGTCCGCGAACAGGGTTTCGGGCTCACGTGGAGCCTCCCGGATCTGCCTCTCGACAGAGCCCTGGGCCGCCGCGGTGGGGCGTCATGGGCGCGGGTGCCAGGACGTGCACGGCGCGGACGTTCGCATTCGGCACCTTCCTGTTGGCCGCCGCGATCAGCTTCGGCGTGCGGGCGCCACGGGTACGGTCGCGGGGGCTGGCGGTCGGCTTCTTGGTGGTGGGCGCCGTTGTTCTTCGCCGCCGCCCAGGCCGCGACCAGGGCCTGGCGCGCGAGGTCGACGCCGCTCAGCTCGGTCATGCGGTCACCGACCCGGCGGTGCCCGGGGCAAGCTCGCGCAGCTGCTCCAGCCGTGCCGCGAGCAGGTACTCGGCCGCGCGCTCGCGGGCCGTGTCGGCGGCCCTGGTCGCGGCCGCGATGGCGTCGGCGCCGTTCGGGTTGTGCTTGAACCAGTGGCGGCCCTGCTCGGTCTTGTACGCCCGCCGGGCCTCCGCTTCGGCTTCCTCGGTCCGGCCCAGCATCGCCAGGGCGGTGTCCTGGTGCTCCTGAACGGCCTGCTGCGCGGTCTGGAGCGAGGCGAAGGCGTACGCGTCCTGCGCCGCCTCCGGGTCGGCCTCCAGCGCGGCTACGTTGGTGATCTCCAGGAACTCCTGCCACGCGGCGGTGACGCTGTCGCCGATTGCCCTCCGGGCCCCGGCGGCGACGGCCGCGACGTTGCCCGGGTCGGTCAGGTCGGCGGACCAGGCCGCCGCGAAGAGACCGGCCTGACCGATCAGGGCCTCGGTCTGACGGCGGTGGTCGCAGCGCTCGCACAGCCCGGCCGTCCCGTCCCGCCCGCAGTCCTCGCAAGGCAGAGCCTGGCGCACCACGTCGGCGGCGGCTGCGGCCGCACGTTCGGCCTCCGCCCGCTCCGCCGCTGCCACACGGGCGGCATCCCGACGGGCCTGCTCCACGCGGGCCTGCTCCTGACGCCACACCAGATCCTCCGCCTCGAGGGCCGCCTGCTCGCGCAGCCGCTCCTCGAGGACGCGCCGGCGCTCACCGTCGGACAGGCCGGGCAGCTCCCGGTCGATGTCTGCGCCGATCCGCGCACGGCGAGCCCGCCGAAGGTGGAGGACGTTCCCGCAGTTCTCGCAGTCCTCGCCCATGTCGAGCCGGATCCCGTCGTCGCACTTGTGGTGCGAACACGCCTGCCGCTGGGGCAGACCCCGCCGGATCAGCCACCCGTAGGGCTTGCCGACCAGGGCCTCGCCGCCGGTCTGAGCCAGGCGGTCGGTGAGCCGGTCGGCCAGCAGCCGCGGCGCACTCTCCGGAGCCACACCCAGGCCCTCCAGCTGCGCCAGCTCCGTCTTCGCGGCCGCCTCCACCCGGTCCTGCTGCCACCCGGACAGGCGCTCCCACAGCCACGAGACCGGCCCCAGGGCCACCCGCAGACGAAGATCAGCAGGGAGGCCCATCCTCCGCTGCTGCTGCGCCCTTTCCCACCCCGCGGCCTTCGGCCGGCTAGCAGCTCCAGCCCCGGCAGCACGTTGCCCATCACGCTCGTCGACCGGGGACTCCTTCGGCTGTTCCCCGCGGAGCGGGCCGCCGTCCTCGCGCACGCACGCGCGGTCCGGCAGACCGTGGTTCCCACTACGGCCTTCGCCGGAACAGCGACCAGAGAGCGCGAGAGACCCACCGGGAGTAACCCCAGAAGCGTGGAGAGCGTGGTGCTGTGCAGTTGCGGCGAGGTCTGCCGATCCGGCCATCTCGCCCTGCCCGGCACCCTTGATCCCAGTCGCCACAAGGGTTTCGGCCGTCTCGCCGGTCTCAAGATCTCCGGATGCAGTACCAGCGAGGTCTGAAAACACGGACTTCGCGACCCGGCGGGCCTCCCGCACGGCCACACCGTGGGCCTTGGCGACCGGCACCAGGCGCACCCGCGACTGCGCGTTCAGGCCCGAGCCGGTCTGCTTGCGCACCACCTCCGCGACGCCGTGCTCCTGGAGGCGCCCCAGGACCTTCGCCCCGGCGGCCGCCGTGCAGCCCAGCAGCCGCGCGACCGTCGCCGCCGGGCGCCCCCGGGAGGTGTCCACCGAGCCGGGGCACAGCTGCAGCCAGCCCGCCGAGCCTGTCGTCAGCACCATCAGCAGCAGCCCGAGCCGGTCCGTTGCAGCCCCCCGGCCGGTCCGCCCGGCGAGCAGCCCGGCCGGGACCACCGGCTTGTCCTTCGGCGCCCACCCCGGGCCGAACAGCACCTCGATGAGGCTCAGCAGGACCGCCAGCTCGGAGCGGGACAGCGCCAGCGCGTGCCGCCGGTCGCCGGCCTGCTGCGCCCGGTACATCGGGATCACCCAGCACTCCAGGCCCGTCGCGTGCCCGAAGCTGTTGGTCGCGACGTTCGAGCCGAGGAACCCGGCGCTACGCAGCTCGGGCAGAACGGTGTGCGCGACCGTCGACTGGGAGACCCCCAGCCACCGACCGAGCTCCGCCGCCCAGATCTTCGCCTGGTAGTCGTCGCGGACCTTCGCCTTCGCCGTCAGCACGACCGACGCCAGACGCGCGCCGTCCGACGCCCCGGCCAGGGCCGGAGACGACACGAGCGCGCGCACCGCGGCGAGCAGCCGTGCCCGCATCGTCTTCGACAGCTGGAGCGGGTTGCCCAGATCCAGCTGCGCGACCGGACCGGCCTGCGCCGGGACCGACCGCAGCCGACGGCGCGAGGCCCCGCTGGCGAACTCCGTACGAGGGCGCGGGAGCACGGAGGCCGGCGCAGCCACGGCGCTCATCGGCCCACCGCCGAGACACGAGCGGCGGGTCCCGCGAGGACCGAGGTCATCTTCGTCATCGGGCCGGTGTACACGCCAAAGCGGACACCCCCCTGAACAGGCAGTTCTTCATCCACCCGACGACCCTGGACCAGGCAGCCTGTGGACAAAGTCCGCTCCGCCCGGATCACCCCTCGGCCTCCCGCACGACGGGCAGATACCTGCTCGACTGCCCGCCGGGCGGGAAACGAGAGCATGTGGGCGCCGCCGAGGAGCGGCCGGACAGACCCAGTCGAAACGATCAGCTCGTGGCTTCCTACAGGAAGAGCCACTTCCTGACCAAAAGCCGCGAAGTGCTTGATAGGGGACACTTGTTCCGGCACGCGAAAATCACTAAAGGTGTGAACCGTTAGGAAACGGGCAGGGCTCGACTTTTCAGGGGACACCAGATCGGGCACTATGGCGAAGACACCAACCTTCATTTGGATCGCCCCGACCGCGACCAGTTCCCTGCCAAGGGATCCGATCACGGCCGAGCGGTTTGTGTGAGGGGCGCCCCAACACCGGACAACCGGACAGCTGGAGCTCCGAGCTCGACGGCCTGCCAAGACCGCCGAACCCGGGGTGACGCTGGTGGCTCGTCAGAGGCCCCCTGCCAAAGGGGCCCTTGGAGAGCCGGGGTGGTCCGCTTGCCAAAGCGGGCCGGGTGAAACAAACCGCCTGCCAAGGCGGGGTTTGCAGAGAAAACAGATCCAGCTCGATGAGCTGGAGCCCAGAACCGGGGCCAACCGGGGACTGGGCGGCCGACCTGATGGTCGGCGCGAAGGGCCGCGCGAGGCCGGAGTGGATTGCTTGTCCATTCGTCTGGCGCGCGCGGCCGGTGGCGGCTACGTCACCCCGACCCCCTTGATACCGAAGGCGGAGTCGGCGTACCCGAAACCGGGAGCACGGTCAGTCCTCACGCGGACCTCCCTGGGCGACTTCCGGGTGCTCCTTGGTCAGCCCGCGGAGGAACTCCGCGTACTTCAGGCGGTTGCTCCGGTGGGGCTGTGTCTGGCCGGCTTCCCACCGGACGACGGCGAGGCGCTGGACGCCGAGGGCCTCGGCCACTTCCGCCTGAGTCAAGTTCGCGGCGATGCGCAGCTGCTGGCGGATGCGCGGCGGAGGCAGCGTGTCAGCATCCACTAGGGCATCGTCTCGACGCAGCGGATCCGACATAGCAGCCTCCATCCCATTCGATGCTTCTCGAAAAGATGCACCAGTTGATCTCTGGTGGACAGGCGTCGTCGCTGCGAGAGGAACATTGCGTACTGCCGATTGAAGCCCATGCCCGTAGCTGGAAGGCAGACCGTCCTTGTCGTGCTCATCTGCGGCCGCGGCATCGGATCCCCTCAGAGGCCGATGGTCCGAGAAGGGGCGGACCACGTGCTGCGGACGAGGCCCAACGACCCGGGCGCTGGAGAGCACAGAGAGGGCGTATCCCGTGGACGATTCCGAGACCTCATACAACGACGCAAGTGCTCGCGGCGACGGCAGGGGACTACCCACTGGGTACGTTCCATCCTGAATACGCGCGAGAACTGACTCTGCGACTGGACGCCAGAACGGATCCTTCGGGCGTAGATGGCGGGCACGGACCCAGTTGGGGATGCGGCTGGTGCCGTCGTATTTGGGGTTCTCTGTCTGAATCGCTTCAGCTTCGACAGCTTCGGCCGCAGATCGGTCGTCGTACCACCTGACGTCTCTTCTCTTCACCAGATGCCACCAGAACTTCTGACGCCGGTGATCGGCGAAGCGCTGCTTCAGGGCCATAGTGATACCGACATACAAAAGGCGCTCTTCCGCGTCGTACAGCCGGTACACCGCTGTACGCGCCTCGCGGATTCGCCTGCGGGGATCGGTCTGCACGACTCTTCCCTCCCTCCCTTCGTTTGTGAGTGGCCCTGCCATCGCGTCAACCCTGCGCGGGTAAGTGCGGATTACCTGTCGTGGCCGTTACCCAGGTGGCGGTTCGGCCTTTGAGCGGCGTCTGCAAACTCGGGCAGTTCAACGACCGTCACGCCAGCGGCGACCAAGAGCTCGACTCCGACGCAATCGGAAACGAACAAGGCCGGCTCGCGCCAGGCGATGACGACGCGCGGGATCCCGGCCTCGAGGATCCGCTGCGCGCACGGAGTACGGTCCGCGCTTCGCTGGGAGCACGGCTCCAGGGACGAGTAGATCGTCGCCGTGGTCAGCCGCGGGTCGCCTGTCGGGATCTTCGCGAGGGCCGCCTCCTCCGCGTGTTCACGTGGATCGGCCTCGCGCGAGTAGCCGGCCGCGAGCTCGGTGCCGTCCTCGGCGACGATGACCGCGCCCACCGAGTACGCCCCGGCCGCCGGGGGGCACAGCGCGGCAAGGTCGGTCGCGCGCTGTATCCAGCGGAGGTCCTGGTCTCGGTCCGGGGCGTACATCAGCCACGCTCCTTCGGGGCGTAGCGCAGCAGCACGACGTCGCCGATCGCGCGGGCCTCCAGCAGCCGCATACGGGAGATCGACCCGCCCGGGTAGTCGGCGGCGCCCAGGAACTTCGGGGCGCTGGTCTGGCCCACCAGCAGCGGGGCGACGGCGAGGTGGACCTCGTCGGCCAGGTCCTGAGCCATGAGCTGGGTGTGGATCGTGCCGCCGCCCTCCACCATGAGCCGGCCGACGCCACGTCGGCCAAGCTCGTCGAGGACCAGGCCCCAGTCGAGCTCGGGGCCGACGCTGACCACGTCCGCGAGGTCCGCGAGCGTCGCCTTCACCTTGTCGACGGCGGAGTCGACCGTGAAGACCAGCTTCTGGCCGCCAGAGTGCCAGAACTTCAGGTCCGCGTTGAGATCGCCGGAGGCGGTCACCGTCACCTTCAGCGGGTACTCCGACCGGCCCTCCACGAGCCGCTTCGCGCGGCGTTCCTCGCTGTTGACCAGGAGGCGCGGGTTGTCCCGACGCATGGTCGTCGCGCCGATCAGGATGGCGTCGGACTCGGCGCGGACCTGGTCGACGCGGTCGAAGTCCTCAGCGTTGGAGAGCAGCAGCCGCTCGGGGCTGGTGTCGTCCAGGTAGCCGTCGACCGACGTGGCGGCGGACAGCAGAACGTACGGGCGGCGAGTCATCTGCTCAGGCATCCGTTTCTGTCTCGTGGAAGAGGGAGTCGAAGGTGGCGCGGAACTCGGCCACGGCCGGTTCGCGCTGCCAGGGGATAAGGGCCTTGTCGAGCCGGACGAGCTCGTTCGCGATCCGGCCGGATCCCGTGTCCTCCGCGACGGTCAGTGCGTGCATCCCGAGCGCGGCGGCCTGCTCCGGGGCGCGGGCGCCGGCCAACGCCACGGCCTGCCGCGCCATGTAGACGCCCCGGTCGCGGTGGTAGCCGTCCGGCATCAGCCGGATCGCGGCGCCGAACGCGTCTGCGGCCTGGTCGTGCTTGCCGAGGGCCTCCAGACCCTGGGCCCGGTGGATCTCCACGTACGACGCGTTCAGCCACACGCCCCACGGGGTGGCGTCGGCGGCGGCGCCATCGAGGGCGTTGCGGACGTCGTCGATCGCCCGCTCGCTCTCATCGGCGTCACCGCGCAGCGCGTGTCCGTACGCCTCGTAGGTGCGCGCGACGGCAGCGAGGCGGCTGCGCGGGCGAGCCATGCGCTGGGCGGCTTCGGCGAGGTCGACGACATCGACCAGGTCAGCAGTGTCACCGGCCAGCTGCGCTTTGCGCGCCATGACGTACGTGGTCAGGTCGTTGTCGCCGACGGTGTGGGACCACTGCATCGCCCGGTCCAGCCAGTACGACGCGGCCTTCGGGTTGCCCAGGTCCTGGTAGAGCCAGGAGAGAAGCTCTCCGTACTGGGTTTGCAACTCCATCAGGTCTCGCCGGTCGGCACCCTGCGCGTCCCGTCGGAGGACCTGGATGACTTCGATGTGGTCGCGTACGGCGCTGACCGCACGCCGGGGCCCGAGCAGATTGTCGGTGTCGATGAGGACACGCCGGGTACGGCGCAGGTGCTCCACGGGCGTCGAACCGTACGCAGCTGCGGCCCGTGCCTTGCGGACCAGGCCGGGCACGGCACCAGAGCTTGCCACGGCCGGCGAACTGACGCCGACGGCTGCTGCAGCCCCGAGCCCCACTCCAGTGCGCAGCAGCGCACGCCGATCGAGAGCCACCCAAACCACCGACCCATCAGCTAGACGACACGGGACCGAGATCCCCTCACCGTCCGACGCTGCCTGGGCAGCCATGGCAAAAGCCAGATCCACCGATGATCTGGCCACATGGGCCGGGGGTTTGGCCACATGGCCACGCTCATCACCGATCCGCTCCCACAGGCGGAGCAGCATGCCGCTGGCGCCCAGCTTGTCGTCGAGGACCACCGCCTGCGACCGGTCGGGTGTTCGCTCTGCGCGCTCGAATCGTCCCAGGTGGCTGTGGTCGATACGAGTACGTTGACCGAGCTCGCGAAGGCTCAGTCGCCGTGAGGTCCGTAGCTCCCGCAGCTGGTATCCCCAGTTATGTAAGGGCGACACCCAGGGCGTCAGCTCCCTCGGTTTCTGCGCCATCCCGCCCCCAACCTCGTGGCCTATGTGGCCAGATGATCCGGCCACATGTCAGATCTGGAACTCCCGAGTGTGGCGGACCTAGAACCGAACCAAACGGTCCGCCGACTCGGGAGGCTTCAGTGTTCTACGGTTCCAGCCGCATCCGGCTGCTGCGCGCGGCGGAGCAGGGCGAGGACGCTGTCCGGATGGCCGTCGTACACGAGGTGCGCCTCGTCATCGGTCGGCGGGGAGAACTGGCCGGCATGCCTAAGGAGGTCCTCCTCGCTGAACTCGATGGAGTTCGCGTCGACCAGCGATTGCTCGTTGCGCCTCCGGATCCGGTCCCAGCGCACCTCGTGCGGGAGCGGCAGGTAGATCAGAATGGGCTCACCGCCCGCCTTCACCACAGTCGCTGCCCACTGGGCCCGCTCCTCCGGAGTCCAGAAGCCGTGGTCGACCACGGCGTCGTGTCCGGCCGCCAGGAGTTCTTCGAGCTCAAGGGCGATGTCCTTGAGCACGGGTGCCTCTCTGATTCTGAACTGCCCGCGGGGGAAGTCCCGGCCGTAGTGGCCGTAGCGGCGGAACATCTCCTCGTCGGGGCAGAGACGCCGGAAGCCGGCCTTCTCCAGGGCGCGGGCGAGGGTCGTTTTGCCCGCGCCCTGGAGGCCCGACATGAGGATCGCGCGAGGCGTGGGAACCGGGCGGCCGGCGGTGCGCACGGTCATCGCAGAACCTCGGACGTCGTTCGCCGGGTGCGGCCGGGGGCGCCCAGGTCCACGCCGTACTCCAGCAGCTCGCCGTCGGCGTCCAGGAAGCGCGCGGTCAGCACGAGGATCGCTGCGACGGTGTCGGGCTCCAGCTCCAGGAGCTCGAGGTCGCGGGCAGTGGCGATGCGCGCCGTCTCCTCATCCACACGCTGTGCGACGTGGCGCCCAGTGGCTACGGCGACGAGGTCCAGCGACAGCCCGCCCTTGAGGCGCTCGCTGCGCGCGAGCTCGGGCAGCACTTCCGCGAACTCCGCCGGGATCCAGGACGTTGAGTGGGAGACGATCCCGTGAGCATCTCGGTAGACACGGCTTCGACGAATCACGTCCTCACCGGGCTCGATGCCGAGCGCATCCGCGACGTTTTCGGGGGCCGGCACCATGCCCGCGGTGTGGCCGGAGGATTTTTCCCCCACGCCCCACGACGACTTCGTCGTGGCGCTCCGATCGTGGCGCTCCGATCCGGACGCGAGCGACACGGGGCGCGCCATGACCTCGGTGCCAACGCCCGGGATGCCGTTGACCAGCTTCTCGTCTCGCAACAGTTTCATGGCGCGGTCGGCCGTTGCGGTGCTGACCTGCCACTGATCTGCCAGGGCACGGATGCTGGGCAGCAGGTCGCCCGGCGCCAGCTCCCCGGAGCTGATGAGGTCGCGGTAGTGACCCGCGATGCGCGCGTATGGCGGCCGGTTGTCGGCCCGCGGTTGCCCTGGCATGTCGCCTCGCCTCCTTCTCTTCCGTCTAGGTGCCTCACTATACCGCTTGACACCTGAGGGTACCTGAGGTAATCTGATGTAGGTAAGACGGTGATCCCCGGGAACACCGCGTAGTCGCACCACCGCAGTTTCTGCAGCTCGTCTCTTCGGAGTCGGGCAGGTGGCCGGAGGCGGTAGCCAAGACCAAACCCCCCAGCCTGGCAGGACTGCTTGCACGACCTCAGCGCTGATGCGCTGTCTATCCGCCGGGACGCGGGCCGTTGGCTCGTGGACCTGGTGGGTGGAGAGAGCATCCGCCCCGCGAACCCCCCTCCCTCTTCCTGCCGAGGAGTCGCCATGCCCGAGCTCGCCATGCCCAAGGCCGCCAAGCGCCGGGGCCGCACCCGTACCTCCCGCGTCAGCCCCCTCGCCCCGATCGTCCTCTCGACCCTGTCGCCCGGTCACATCGACATGCGGCGGGTCGAGTCCACCCAGAAGCACCGCATCTCGCTGGTCTGCCCGGCCTGCAAGACCTGGGTGGCCGTGACCCCCCACCGCGGCACCTACCTGCTCAAGACGGTCCCGCACCACACCGGCAAGGCCGGCGTCGACGCCGCGATCCGCTGCAACTCCAGCAACCGCCTCGTCGACGTCGACGTCAGCGCGGACGCCTGGAGCCGCCAGTACGACGAGTGGGCGCGCGAGGAGCGCCTCGCCGTCGACCTGACCCGCCACCGCCGCGCCACCGTCCAGACCCTCAAGGTCGCCCGGCCGCAGGAGCGCCCCGCCGACCGGCGAGCCCAGTGGGAGCGTGCGGTGCCCGCAGCCCGCCGGGCCGACGCCGCCCGTGCGGTTCCGGCCGACGCGATCCCCACCACGGGCGGTCGGGCCGTCGACGGTCCCGCCGGCGCCCTGCTGGCCATGATCGGGCAGGACGCCGGGGACGACCGCTCCGTCCGTGCCCTGGCCGCCGGCACCCTCCGCGTCCTGGCCGACGCCGCCCGGACCGTTCCGCGAGCGACGTCCTCGAGGAGCACCTCGCCCGCGTCGCCTACTCACACCTGGCCACGCTCTTGCGCCGCCCCCTGACCCCGGCCGACCAGTCCGAGCACACGAAGCTGGTGGCCAAGGTCCGGGCCGAGCTGCCCGCCCCGGCCCCGGGCGAGACCGCCGCGGCGTACACCGCCCGCTGCCGCAAGCCCGCCTTCGGCGCCCGCCGCCGCAAGCCCGCTCTCGCGGCCTGACCCGCACAACCGCCCCGGCCCCGGCCTCGGCTCCCGCACCGCGCGGGGGCCGAGGCCGGGGCCGTCTGCTCCCGTCCCTGCCCGCTCACCGCACCCTGGAGGTCCTGATGCCCGCCACCCTGACCCTGACGTCCCACCGGCCCAGCAGCGGCGAGGTGTTCGACGCCGAGACGCTCGCGCTCCTGGACGAGCTCGACGTACCGCTCTCCGCCGACTTCGACGTCGACCTCGACATCGCCTTCGGCACGCCGCTGGAGATGCACGAGCCCGCGGGCACCGCCCGGGAGATGCGCCGGTACGCGGCCGCGGTCCTGACCGTCCCGCCCGACCGCCGCCACGAGCTCGCCCTCGCGCACGGTGCCGAGATCACCGCCCGCGTCGACGCTGGCCGCGACATCCTCGCCGCCGACCCGACCATCACCGCCCGCGTCCGCGAGCGCCTGGTCGACGTCCTGCTCCCCTACGCCGACCGCCTGCGCCGGACGGTCCGCTCCGGATGCCGCCCCGAGTACGCCGCCGCCTGACCAGCCGGCCCCGGACGGACGCCCGCGATCACCGGCCACCCCCTACTGCACCAAGGGGATGGCCGCTGGTCGCGGCTGGTCGTACGACCCGCCAACACGACGACAGCCCCGGCGACTTGGAACCCCCCGGGGCTGTCCAGGACCTACGTGGAGGACCTGATGCAGGACAGCATCGCACGGAACAACGGCGACTCCGACACGGACATGGACGAGGCCCTGCGCCGCGTCCGGCAGGGGAAGTGACCGCGATGGACTGGCGCCACAGCGCGGTCTGCCGCGAGGAAGACCCGGACCTGTTCTTCCCGGTCGGCAACACGGGCCCCGCCCTGCTGCAGATCGAGGAAGCCAAGGCCGTCTGCCGCCGCTGCCCGGTCATGGAGGCGTGCCTGCAGTGGGCGCTGGAGTCCGGGCAGGACTCCGGCGTCTGGGGCGGGCTCAGCGAGGACGAGCGGCGGGCGATGAAGCGCCGCGCCGCCCGAAACCGCGCCCGGGGCGCGAGGAACGGGGCGGTGGCATGACGGACGCCGACCACAAGCGCCTGGAGGACAACCTCCGCCGCACCAACGAGCGCCACGACTTCGGCCGGCGCTCGCGCGGTGAGAGTCCCGCCCTGTAGGACGCGAACCCAACTTCAATCCCGCACCACGCCGTTCCACCAGGTCGGCCGCCCGCCTCGCGGGCGGTCGGCCTTTCGCATCCCCCGGATCCGGGCATCGGCCCGGCTCGACGTCCATCCCCAGGAGGCGCCATGCGCACCATCCGCCGCGACGGCTGGACCGCCGCCGACTACGACTCCGAGCAGATCCTCCGCGAGCTCGGGCACCGCGACGCCGCCGCCCGGGTGAACCGGGCCCGCCGCCGGCGCCCGATTCGCCGGGCCTGGCGCACGCTGCGCGCCCGGCTCCACCGCCGCGCCACCAACGCGACGCCGACGGCGGGCATCGACTGGGTCGCGGCCCGGGCGGCGGCCGACGCCGTCAACCGCGGCGACACCGGCGAAGCCGACCGCATCGTGCAGGCCACCGCCGACCCGCGCGGCACCGCCTTCGCGGCGTTCCGCTTCATCGGCGTCGAATGACCCACCTCCCGCCTGTCGGTTGCCTCCCCCGCCCGTCCCGGCCTGTGCGCCGGTACGGACGGGGCGAGGGGAGCCGGACAGTCCGGACACAACACGCTGAGGAGGCGTCTGTGCGTACCAGCACCGAGAAGACCAGCCCCGCCACCGTCTTCAGGACGGGTGACTTCGTCCTGTACCGCGACCCGGCGCTGTTCTGGGCGGGCAAGCCGGACCACACCTTCGTCTGCAAGATCACGTACACCTGGATGACCGGCGGCTATGACCTGTTCGCCCTGGTCTCCGGCCGCGTGATCAGCCAGGTGCGGTCGGACTACATGCGGCTGCTGCCGCCGGCCGACGCGATGCGCGACATCGACACCGCCCCGCTGCACGGCGACGCCGCGGCCGCTGACATGACGGCGGCCGCGATGGCGTGGCTCACCCGGCAGCACGCGATCGCCAACACGACGCCGGAGCTGCCCGCCCCGCGCGGCTGACCCACCCACCCCGTACAACCGCTGCCCCGGGCCTCCCGGGGCGGCACCCGACCTGGAAGGAGGCGGCGTGGCCGCCACACGAACCCGTAAGAGGGCCAACGCCCGCACCAAGACGACGGCCACGACGGCCGCGCAGCCCGCCACCTCCACCCTGCCCGCCCAGGCCCCGACCCCGACCCCCGAGACGGAGACCGTCGCGGACACGGCGGCGGCGCCGGAGACGGACTGGGCGACGCTGGCCAGGGTCGCGGACGCCCGCGACCGGGCCGCCGACATCATCGACACCGCCCGCGCCCAGGCCCTCGCCCTCCAGACGCAGGCCGAGGAACAGGCGGCGCGCACCGTCGCCGACACCCACGAGCAGACCACCGCCCTGCTGGCCGACGCGCGCACCCGCGCCGAGGCCGTCACCGTGAGCGCCCAGGAGGAGGCCACCGCCCAGCGGGCGGCCGCCACCACCGAGGCCGAGACGGTCCGCGCGGAGGCGCAGAAGCTGCGCGCCGAGGCCGACAGGCTCCTGGCCGAGGCCCGTGACCGCGCCGACCAGCTCCTCGCCCAGGCGCGGGCGCAGGTCGGGGAGCTGACCGAACTGGCCGCCGCCGACCACCAGGCCACCGCGACGGCGATCGCCGAGCTGCGGCGCCTGGCCGAAGCCGACCTCACCGAGATCGGCGCCCTGGTCGAGTCCCGGCGCGACGAGGCCGGTCAGATCCTCGCCCGTGCCCGGGAGGAGGCCGACACCCTGCTCGCCGCCGCACAGAAGGAGGTTGAGCAGGCCCGCGAGCGGCACGCCCAGCTCGCCAAGGCTGCCGCCACGCAGTACGACGCCCGGCGCGCCGAGGCGGAGGCGCTGTACGCGGACGCGGTCGAGGCCGCCGCTGAGCGGCGCCGCGAGGCCGATGCCCACGTCGCCGCCGTGAACACCGAGGCGGAGACGGCCCGCGCCGAGCTGCGCACCGAGCTGCGCGAGCTCGGCGAGAAGTTCGACACCGAGGCCGCGGCGAAGCGCCAGGCCCTGGCCGAGGAGCTCGCCGGGCTGAAGACGGCGTGCGACCAGCAGCGCGAGAAGCTGCGCACCGAGGCGACGACGGTTGCTCAGGAGCTGCGCGCGGCCGCGCAGAAGGAGGCCGAGCGCATCACCGGCGAGGCCGAGCGCAAGGCCAAGGGCATCACCGAGCGGGCGCAGGCCGACGAGGCCCGGGCCCGCCGGCTGCTGACCGAGGCCCGCGAGGCGAAGAAGTCGGCCTCGAAGTGGCGCGGTTGGCGTCAGAACCTCGGCGGCAAGCTGTGGAAGATGGCGCCGTGGGTGGCGCTGGCCGCTGGCGTCGGGCTCGCCGCCTCCGGCGAGTACGAGCTGGCCCGGATGGTCGGCATCAACGAGTGGGTCGCTCCGCTCTTGCCGGTGTCGATCGACGTCTACTGCGTCACCGCGTTCCGCACCAAGCGGGACATCGCGGCGGCGCTGCTGCTGATGGCGTCGGCCAACGTGGTCTTCCACCTCTCTGAGCAGGCGCACCTCGTTCCCGAGGGCGGGTCGGCTCCGTGGTGGCTCACCACCTTCGTCGTCCTGATCTTCGTGGCCGTCATCTGGCGCGTACACACCCTCATGCACGACGACGGTACGGACGGCCACGGCAGTACGGCCGCCCCGTCCGGTACGGCCACCGGTACGTCGGTCCGTACCGGCATGGACGGCGGAAACGGAACGCCCGCCCGTACCGGTACACACCGCCGGACGGACGGTACGGACAGCATCGCATCCGGCCGTACGCAGCCCGCTCACAGCGACCTGTACGCCGCGAACAGCGGTGGACGAGCGGACGGTACGGGCACCGGACACGACGGTACGGACCCGGCACACGCTCTCTCCCGCCCCTCGCACCACGACGGGGGCGAAGGCGTGCTGACCAGGCCGTACAGCGACCGTACATACGGCGTACACACCACCCCTGACGGGGCGGCGCGTACAGGTACGGCGACCCGAGGGCGTACCGGTACGGCTCACCCGGCCGTACAGGAGCGCACCGGCACGGTCAGCGTCCGTACCCAGCTCGGCCCCGACGCCGTACAGGGTGGCCGTACCGGTGGGGCCACCGCCTCCTCCCGCGCAACCGGAACCGGCGGTACGGGCCGTACAGCCGGTACGGACCGACCCGGTACGCCCGCCCGTACGGACGCCGAACTCCTCCCGCTCGTGCAGGCGCTCCCGCGCGACGAGGACGGCTACGTCACCCTCTACCGGGCCCGTACCGACCTCTCGGTCAACCTGCCCCGCGCGGTCCGGCTGCTGAAGGAGGCCGGCCTGCTGCGGCCCGAGGACGCCGACAAGCACCTCACCTGACCCACCCGTCCGGCACACACCAAGGAGGGCCAGCCCGCGCTAATCGGGCTGGCCCTCCTCGCGACTGCCGGAAGCAGCCACCGCCAGTACAGCACGTTTCCCCTGATCAGACCCCGCTTCCGGCACGCCTGGACGGGCTCGAACCCACATCGCAAAGGAGCAGCCGCCCATGTCCGGCATCGACTGGGACAAGGAGTTCACCCTCATGAACCCCCAGACCCCCGCGACCCCCGCAAACCCCCCGACGCCCGCAACTCCGGAGAAGCCGAACAATCCCGCGACCTCGCGTTTCTCCGCCGCCGTCGACGGGATGCGCCGCAACACTGCGGCCCTCGCCGTGTGCGGCACGATCGCCGTCGTCGCCGTGTGCGGAACGGTCGTCGCCGTCACCAACATGCAGGCCGACCAGGCCGCCCAGGAGCGTGCGCGCGCCAAGGAGGACGCCGCGAACGCCCTGGTCGCGGCGGAGGCCGACAAGCAGCGGGCCGAGACCGAAGAGGCCACCGCCAAGGCCGCGTACGAGCGGGAGATGACCGTCTACCGCGAGTGCATGAAGGGCCGCGCCGCGGCGGTCGCCAAGGCGTCCAGCTACGACGTCTCCAGGATCCCCGAGTGCAACGCCCCGGTCTTCAGCACCGCCTCCACCAAGGCCCAGCAGCCCGCCGGCTCCAGCTCCGACAGCGGCATCACCTCCAGCCCCTGGCTGTGGGTGGCGCTCATCGGAGGCGGCGGATTCATCGCCTACAAGAAGCTCTCCGTGCCCTCCGGTTCGGGCGCGGTAACCCCCATGAACGACAAGGGATTCACCTTCGAGAAGGGTGCGTGACATGACGCTTCAGTTCTTCGCCCTCGCCCTGTTCTGCTGGGCCCTCTTCTTCACCTTCAAGAAGACCAAGGGAAAGCAGATGGCGATCTGCATCATGCTGATCGTCTCCGGGATCTTCCTGCCGTACACGCCGTTCAGCGAGGAGATCCGCAGCACGCTGGAGTCCGTGTTCAACACGGCCAACACGACCGTGAACAACATCGGCTCGTCGTCGCGCTGAGTGACCGAGCGCGGTTACCGGTTACCGGTTACAGCCCCCGAACACCCCCGGAACCGCCCCGCGGACGACCCGAACCGGGGTCTCAGGGGCCTGTAACCGGTAACCGGTAACCGCCGGAGACCACACAGCGTCACAGAAGGGAGGCTCATGGAACTCCTCTTACTCCTCGCCATCAGCTACGTGTTCGGCGTGGAGAAAACGCACGGCAAATACGAACAGGCGGGAATTAAGAAACCCCCCGCAAAAACAAAAGGCAAATGGAATCCGACCCGGGCGCCGGACACATTCCGAAACACGCCGTACAGCATCGCGGCGAAAACGCATTACGGGCTCCTGGCCGGTGCCCATATGGCCGGTGGCCTGCGCGACGGATGGCGCTCGGGCTACCTCAAAAAGCCGACCGGGAAGCCTTCCGTTTCCACCTCCGGAGGACCTTCTACAGCCACCCCGCCGACAGGGACCTCGTCCACGACGACGCCGCCGTCGGGAACCTCCTCGACGACGACGCCGCCGTCGGGAACCTCGTCCACGACCACCCCGCCGTCGGGAACCTCGTCCACGACGACGCCGCCGTCGGGGACCTCCTCGACGACGACCCCGCCGTCGGGGACCTCCTCGACAACAACGCCGCCATCGGGAACCACGTCCTCGACGACCCCGCCGACGACGGTGCCGCCGGGCTCCGCGGTCCCGCCCGCGGGCACCATCCCGCGGCCCCGCACCGTCAAGTTGCCCGACCACATCCGGAAGGACCCCGCGATGCAGCCCAACCCGCCCGTCCCGCACGCCGCGACCGTCGACGACAAGGGTGTCCACGTCACGACCGCCGCGGGCAAGTCCCGCACCTACAGCGGCGGCGAGGTCATGACCCTCACCCAGGTCATCGACCTCGCCGACGGCTCGGCCACCCTGTGCCAGGCCAGCACCGACACCGCCCTGGAACTCATGGACGAGGCCACGGAGCTGGCCACCGACTGCGACACGCTCATCGCCGACATCACCGCCAAGGGCGTCGGCGCGGGCCTGATCGGCAAGTGCGAGTACCTCAAGGAGCAGCTCGACCTCCAGGCCGCCGCCGCCAAGGACGTCCACGACAAGATCCAGGGCGGCGAGGAGGCGTGCCGCACCGCCTCGGCGAACGCCGAGGCCCGGCACGGCGGCATCTTCCGGGCCGTCGCCGACTCCCCCCTGACCAAGCCCGCCGAGCGCGACTTCTACAACGCCCGATAGAAGAGGAGCAGCCCCGCATGAGCGCCACCGAGACCCTGAAGGACGCCGCGAACTACGCGGCCCTGCGCACCAAGCTGGCCTGGCTCACCCACAAGGTCCACGCGCACGCCCAGACCGTCACCAAGCTCGCCGCCGACGTCGACGACGCCGCCGAACAGATGCTGGACGCCTCCGAGACGATGAAGGCGCTGGCCGTCGACGACGCCACGACCTCCGAGTTCGCCGACGCCGCGCTGACCATGACCGGCGTCAAGGACGCGGCCGGCGCCTACACCTCCGCCGCCGACAGCGCCTCCGCGGCCGCCGACGACGCGAAGACCACCACCGAGAACGACCACGGCGGCATCGCCGACGCGGTGGACTCCTCCCCCGTCGACATGGCCGAAGCCGCCTTCTACACCCAGCCGTAAGGAGAACAAGACCGTGGGGCCGACCCGAGCTCAGTTCATCCAGTACGCGCCTGCCGCGCTTGCGGTGGTGCCACTCGTGGCCGGCCCCTGGTCCGCCCTCGCCGCCGCGGCGGCCGGAGCCGGGGCGTGGGCCGTCAACGCCTCCGCCCCGGTTCTTCGTTCTCTGATCGGGTGCGGGTTCACGGCCACCGGCTGCGGCATCGCCGCGCATGAGGTCCTCGCCAGCGGCATGAACCCGCTGATCGCCCTCGGGCTCGCGGTCCCGGCCGGGGCGGCCGCCCTGGCCCACCACCGCAACCTCGCCGGCCACACCCCCGTGCCCGCGCTCGCGCCCGTGACCATCACCAAGAGCGCGGGCACGGGGGCGGGGCTGACGTCGCAGGAGCAGGTGATCGCCGCCTTCTGGGCGGAGTTCATCTCCGGGCCCACCCAGACCGAGGGCCGCAAGCTCATCCAGCCGGGCGCAGCCCTGGAACACCTCGTCCTCCAGGTCGACGGCGGCCACGTGGCGTTCACCGGGATCATCACCCTGCCCCCCGGGCAGCAGGTGCGGGTCCGGGAAGGCGACATCGCCTCCGTCTACCGGGTCCCCATCTCCCAGATCGAGCTGGGAGACCCCAAGCACTACGCGCCGAACGCGCTGCCGGTCACCGTGCAGCTGACGGCACCGGCGGCGCAGCCGCAGATCGCGGCCGGTGCCCCCACGACGCCTGAGGAGCTGTGGGCCGCGTACGTCGGCGTGCCGGAAGGCGCGATGCCCGGCACCTCCCTGACCGTGACCCGCTACGACGGGCCGCTGGACTGGGAGGGCATTGCGACCCGCGACCGCCGGGCGATCGGGACCGTCAACCTCCAGGACCTCGCGGGCAACCTCGACCTGGAGACGATCCAGATCGCCCTGGCCCCTGGCGACAAGCCGTCGCAGATGGGGATCCGGGTGATGCGGGAGCACGCGCTGATGCACGGCACGATGCTCTCCTCGGTTCTGGACGAGCTGGCGATGGACTCGCGCGGCTACGTCCGCGCCGGGACCTACGTGGATGGCCGGGCCGCGCTGCTGCCGCTGGCGCAGCCCGGCTCCGGTGCCCGCCACCTCTACCTGGTGGGCGGGTCGCGGTCGGGCAAGTCGGGGCTGCTGGAGCAGATCCTGCTCTCCGCCCACCGCTCCGGCATCGCGGTGGTCCTCGCCTCCCCGCAGGCCGGGACCATCGCCGGCGCCTCGCTGTCCGCGTACCTCGGGGACGGCCTGGACGAGGCGATGGGCGCGCTGCGCCTGGCCTACGCGATGATGCTCGACCGCGAGGCCCGCTACCGCTCCCCCGCCTTCCCCTTCACCGACCCGCTGATCCTGGTCGTCATCGACGAAGCGCACATGCTGCTGTCGGCCTCCTCCCCGTACCACCTGGAGGCGAAGGCCATCGTGGAGCAGCTCACCCGCCGGTCCCTCAAGAGGGGCATCGGCGTGGTCCTGGCCACCCAGACCCCGCTCGCCGAAGACCTCGGCAACAGCACCGTCATCCGCTCGCAGCTCCTCATCGGCGGTGGCGCCGTTTTCCTGCGCTGCGCCAAGGGCCAGGGCTCGCTGGTCGGGGCGAACGCGGTGGAGGGCGCGGAGGGCATCGACCTGTCGATGATCCCCTCGCAGTGGCCGGGCCAGTACGCCAAGGTCGCCGACCGGGACATGTCGGGCCTGGCCACCGAGGCCGCCGCCGCTCCCGAGGACGGCACCTTCGGCCTGGGCTACCTCCTCACCCCCGGCAGCCAGGCCGTCCAGTTCCGCTCCCTGCACCTGGACGTGCCGCCCGTCTCCCTCGCCGGAGACGAGCGGCCGGTCGGGATCGAGCACTGCGACGCCTGGCGCGAGCGCGACGCGATCGCGAGGACGCCGATGGTCGACAAGCGCGGCAAGAACCTGATCGGCAGCCTCGCCGACCTCCTCGCCGCGGCCGAGGGCGCCCCCTCCTCGCAGGAGCCGACGACCCACCACAACCCCGCCGACCCCCACGCCGTCACCGGGCCCGCCCGGCCGGGTGGAGCCCCGGCTGCCTCCGAAGGACAGGAGCTGATCAAGCCGCGCATCCTCGAACTCCTCCAGGAGCACTCCATCCCCATGACCGCCGAAACCATCGCCCGCAAGCTCGAGACACCCGCCAACCGCATCAAGCCGCGCCTGTCTGAGCTGAAGAAGCAGAACAAGGTCACCAACGAGAACGGCCTGTGGAGGGCAGCATGAACACCCGCATCAACAGCGGTACCGACTTCACCCCCGTCGACCAGGACCTGTACGCGGCGGCGTTCCGACTCCTCGACCCCAACCCCACCCCGGAACCCGCCGCCCCCGCCGCCCTCACGGCGCCCGCGCAGGCTCCTCTCATCGCCGTCCAGCCGGTGCGCCTGACCGGCCCGGTCGAGAAGACCCTCACCGACGCGCTCGCGTTCCTCGACACCCACGGCTGGACCAGGTACAGCCTCATCAACACCGAGGGCGCCCGCTGCTCCATCGGCGCCCTGCGCGCCGCGGCCGGCGCCCGCAACGCCGCCTACTGTGACGCCGGGAACCTGCTCCTGGATGAGGCCCGCCGCCAGCACGGCAAGAAGTGGCAGACCATCCCGTCCTGGAACGACTCCCACAGCGGAGCGCAGGTGCGTAGCGTGTGGGAGGCCGCCATCCGGCGCGCCCACCACATGAACATCTGACGCTGGAGGAGCTGCCCGTGTCGTTCTCGTTCACCAACCCCGAGTCGAGCCGCGACGACGGCCGGTCGTTCTCGTTCACCGGCCCGCAGCCGGGCAGCGACGACGGCCGGTCGTTCTCGTTCACCGGCTCGGACCCGGCCGACATCGACAGGCAGCTCCAGGCAATCTCCGACATGGCCACCGAGATCCTCCGCCGTGTCGAAGACGTCCGCAGGCAGATCAACACCTGACCGACTCCTCCGCCCTGACGCGGAGACACCCGCACACAGCTCGGCTCACGCCCCGCCCGGATCCCTTCCGAGCGGGGCGTCGCCGTTCCCTGCCCGAAACCATCACCCTCTCGGGAGACCGACCACCGTGCGCCGATACCGCTACCGCTGCACCATCTGCCGCACCACCAGCCCCGTCGTCCTCCACCCCGACGACCTAGCCGCCGAAGGCGACGCCCACCGCCAGGCCGTCCACGACGGCCACTTCCCCGACGACGAACTCGCCGGCGAGATAGACCGCCAGGGCCGCTGGTACGCCGCCCTGTCCCCGCTCGCTGTTCTCCACGCCCGCATCGCCGACGGCCTCAGCGACCTGCGCGACGAGAAGACGATGGGCCACTACTGGTGGGCCAGCACCAGCTCCGCCCTCCTGATCGGCGGGTCCACCGCCCTCATCGCCCTCGCCGTCACCGCCGCCCTCTGACACAGGCTCCGACCGCCCCGCCTGGCTACCGGCACCGGCCCGCCCCGCACCCGGGAGCGGCCGGTCCCCGGTGACCGGACAGGCCGACCGGCCATCCGCCCTCACCCCGTGCTCCATCGACGGAGCCCAGCACTGCCCACCACCCATCCCGTTGGAGGACACCCGTGCTCATCCCCCGCCCGCGCCGCCGGATCGGACGACCCCGTCCGCAGCGCCCCGGCCCCCGCTACCCGCGGCACCCCGCACGGCTCCCCGGCTCCTGGAGCCGGTGATATCCGGTCCGGCCGCACAGAGAAGCGCGCCGCATGGATCATCCGTGCGGCGCGCTCAGGGGTCCGACCGAGCGTCGAACTACTCCGTGGTGGTTCCAGCTAGATGCTGGGCGGCGGGATCGGGGTGGTGTCGTACCCATCAGCCGCCAGCTTGGCCAGGAAGAGGCGACCAAACGCAGGCTGGTCCTTCCCGTATCGCGGAGTGCCGGCCCGTTCGTCCTGCTGCTCGACCACGGCAGCAGCGAAGCGGTCCCTATACCAAGTGATGACCGTCCTTGAGCGGTCCACCTCGTTCCACCAGGGCTTGTTCTTGGCATGCTCCTCGAAGCGCCGATCGGGGCTGACAGAGATGCCCACGTAGAGCAGCGTCTCCTCGAGGTCGAATAGGCGGTAGACGGCTGTCGGCCTTGCGCCCATGGCCTTTTCTCCCAGTCGATTCGTGTCGCGATGACGGGTGTCCGAAGCAGCTCCTCGCGATGCTGCGGTGCCTACTTGCTGCTCTTCGGCCCGGGCTTCGCGGGCTCGATGCCGTTCTCCCGGGCGATCCTCCGCACGTACGCCGCGGTGAACGGGGACCGCTCCGTTACGTCGGTGGGCCGCATCCCGTTCTTCAGCGCCGCAATGACCGCTGCGATGGCGGCCTTTCGTGCCTGGTCGTGGGCTTCTTCGGTCTCTCTGTACCGCTGGGTGGCCTGATCCAGTGCCTGCTCAACATCCATGCGCAACAGAGTATCGCTACAAGCTTGCGCATGGCTTTCTTGTATCGCTACTTTGTATCGCAACACGGAGGCGCTTTCTCAGTGAAGGGAGGCAGTGCATGCGCACTCACGGCACCAACAGGAGCGACACCGACGAGGACCTGGTCGACGTCGACCCGCACGACCCCGGCGACGGATCGCTGCCGGTCTTCCGGTGGCGCCAGGCCGGCTCCGGGCTCGTGACCCGCCGCCAGCTGCGGGAGATGGGCCTGCGCCCCGGCGGCCAGGAGCCCGTCGCCCGCATCGAATGCCGCGGCGGCCGACGGTTCGCGTGGCTGTACCGGATCGACCTGGCGAAGCCCAAGTTCCCGATGACTCTCGCCAAGGAAGCGGCGCTCGACAAGGCGATGGCCAAGCGCCAGACCTGCGGCACCTGCCGCCGCCGCTACTTCCACTGCATCCCTTTGCGCTCCTTGGGCTCGTGTCTGGAGTGCCACGACGGCACGCCCGCCGACCCCGCCTCCTACCTCGCTCCCCCGGCCCCGCACCTGCGAGCCGCCTGAACCGAGAGGACCACCTCATGCAGGCTCACCGTCCCGCCGTCTTTGCCGCCGTGCTCGGACTGACCCGTGCCGGGAGCGCGATCGGAGACTTCTGGGTGCAGAACGACTTCTGCGCCCGGGTGAAGGGCGCCTCCGACGACCACCCGGTCACCTACGAGGACCCGGACACCGAGAAGAAGACGGTCCACGGCACGGCCGACGGCCGCAAGGCGTGCCTCCACCACTGCCTGACCTACACCGCCACCCAGGCGATCGTCGCCGGGCTCGGCGCCCGCGCGCTCGGCATCCGCGTCCACCCGGCCGCCGCCGCGGCCGCCCTCGCGGTGTCATTCGGCACCCACTACGCCGCCGACCGGCGCGTCCCGGGCGAGGGCCTGCTGGAGAAGCTCGCCACCAAGACCGGCAAGAGCGGCTTCTACAAGCTCGCCGACTTCGGCATGAACGGGGCCTTCCACCTCGACAGCGCCTGGCACCACGGCTGGGAGACGGTCGCCGCCCTGATCGCCACCACCGGCGCGAAGACCCGGTAACCGGCCGCTCCCACGCCCACCCCCCGCTCGCGCCGCCCGGCCGGGCACGACGAACCACCCTCCTGACCCGCCTTGAGACGGCCTGCAGTTCTGCGGGCCGCCCTCACCCCATCCCGAAGGGAACCCGCTGTGCGCGCTTCCGTACGCCGCTCTATCCAGGCCCTGCTCGACGGCGCCGACATGGTCACCATGCTGGCCGGTGCCGCCAGCGGCGCCGTGGCCGGCTACACCTACTACCCGGCCACCTTCGACGCCGACCTGCGCCTGGCCGCCACCGGCGCCGTCGCCCTCGGCGGCACCTTCCTCTTCACCACGGTCGCCGACGCGGTGCTCGCCCCGCTGCGCCGCCGCTTCGCCCAGGCCGACGTCGCCGACATGCGGGCCGCCGCCCAGACCCGCGCGGCCGAAGCCCGCGGCGTCGCCGTACCGAGCGGCCTGAGCGAGGCGGTCGACCAGGTCGCCGCGGCCGCCGAGGACGACGCCGCACGCTGCGCCGCCCAGGCCGCCTACCGCATCGACCTCAGCGACCAGCTGCTGAGCAACCCCGGCCGGTGGCGCGGCTACATCAACGGCGAGGCCAGCTACTACCTCGCCCCCGGCACGGTCCTGCACTACAGCCGCGAGGAGAACGAGCGCGGCATCGCCGAGCACCGCTACACGCTCCTGACCGCCGACGACCCGACGCCGGTCTCCGTCACCAACGTCCGGGACATCCTCGAGGACCTCGTCCCGCGCGCCCGCAAGACGGCCGAGGACCTCGACGCGGTGGAGCCGAGCACGGTCTGACGGCTTTCTGTGCCGCCCCCTGGTCCGCGCACGGCGCGGAGTCCGGGGGCGGTGCGGAGGACCGGACAGCCCGGCCCCGGCCGTCCAACGGCCTCGCACACCCGCGACAGGAGAACTCGCGCTCATGGCCCGCACCTTCAACGCCACGCTCCAGCCGCTCGACACGACCATCCCCGACCCGGCCGTCGTCGTCCTGATCGGGGCTGCCGGCTCCGGCAAGTCGGCCTTCGCCTCCACCTGGTCCCCCTCCCAGGTGCTGGAGCTCGACGCGTTCCGGGCGATGGTCTCGGACGAGTTCTCTGTCAAGTTCTGCATGTTGATCTGATTCGATGGCCCACGGGGGGCGATTCGCCTCGGCCGAGTCGGAGAGGGAGACGGATGGACGAGCGCACGGTCATGCTGAACATGCTCGCGCAGGGGCTGCGGCCGATCGAGCAGGGTGTCGAGTGGTTCGAAGCTCTGCCGGCTGAGAACCAGTTCGAGGTCTTGCGGGATCTGTGCGGACACTGCATGCAGGCCCGCGCGACGGAGGAGGACGGTCCCGAGAGCGTGCGACGCGCTGGCCTTCGGCCGACGTATACCCCGGCGGTTTTGATCACGCGTGGGCAGCTGAACGTGCAGCTGGCAAAGATCATCAATTTGCCGCAGGACGAACGTGTGAAGGCATTTCGGCTGTTGGTTGCGCTACTGGGGGTGGCGGACGAGCGTCGCCGGGAGCGGTTCTGCGCTGACGGGTGTGGTCATGCCTGGCACCAGTTGGCGGAAAATCCCGATTCGGGAGCGGCCATCGCGTGATCATCAAGGGTTGCGTCAGCGTCTGAGGATGACGCCATGGCCAGGCCATAGCGCAGATCCCGCTCGATGACGGGCTACCGAATCAGACGCTCGGTTGACGTGGTTCACCATCGATCCTCTCGGCGCTCGACAACAGTTCCGGGTGCAACCGGCGTCGGGCGCTGAACAGCTCGATGCCCAGAAGCCGTCCGTCTGAGTCGTAGTCGAGTATCGCTGTGTTGTCCTCGGCGGGTACTTGCCGGACGGCTTCGCCTGGGGCGATCTTGTCGACAAGATAGATGTACGCCATATTCGCCGATGCGTCGTACTCGATCCGCATTGCTGGCCTCCCCTTTGTTCGCCGACCTGGGGCGTCAGGTCCTGGTATTCCGGAGAGGGTACTGACGTCGAAAATCGCAGGGCAGGCCCGACCGGCTTGCTGGACTAGCACGAGACGTCGGGTGGTCCGGCGGGTGCGGTGTCACGTCCAGGCAGCTGCTTGGGCAGCCGCCGGATCACGGAAGAATTCTCGGTCAGCTCCTGACGCAGCAGCCGGTTCTCGGTGGTCGACTGATGCAGGGCGCCGACGAGGGCTGCGACATCGGCCTTGAGCCTGGTGATCTCTTCGGTGTCCGCAGCCCGCAGCTCCTTGAGACGCCGGATCTGTCGGCGTAGACGCTTCTCGCTGTCCGGCACGTCCCCGCGTGCGCGGACCCTGTTGTAGAACTCGTTCTTGAGATCGGTGTGGCGCTGGGTCAGAGCGTTACGCGGTACTCCAGCCTCGGCTGCGAGCGCAACGATCGTCAGAGCGCCACTCGAGTGCTCGTGTCTGTCATCCAAGATTCGGTCCATTGCCGTACGGATGCGTTCCCGTTCGTCCGGGGCTGGGCTCATGATGTCGGCTCCTGGGTGCGGATGCATTCGTGGGCGTGACGATCGGACAGAGCCCGCAGCTGTCCGGCGCGGCGTGCCAGCCGGTCGGCCAGCGGGCCGGGTACCGCCTCCGAGGCGGCCTGCTGTTCCAGATCTCGCGCGTGCTGGAGAAGCAGGTCGGCATGGTGGTCGGTCCGCGCAACGTTCGCGCACGTCGGGCGGCACCGGTCCAGCCGTGGTGCGTCGACGGGCTCCAGCCGGTGGCACAGCGCCCGCTCCCGGTCGTAGACGCACATCAGCAAGGCACCCGGATTGTCGTGGACGGTCAGGGCCGGGTTGCCGAGGAGGTCCCGGGCCTGGCGGAGGGTGCGGATCGACCCGGCGAAGGTGGGTGCCTGTGACGCGGCATGAATCGCGCGGCGCGCGGCTGGCCCGGAGATACCTACTCCCCGTGTGAGGTCCTGGTGGAGCGTGGTGAGGGTCTCGGCGGTGCTCCGGGCGGTTTCGACGTCGAGCAGTTCGTGGATGCCGCCGCGGCCTCGGGCGGCGTACCCGCCACTCATGGTGGTGCGCATGTGCCCGTACTGAATGGCGAGCGCCACCAGCCCGCCGGGGCGGCGCGCGATATGCCAGGCCAGAGTGCGGCGGAAGCGAGCCAGCCCGACCGCTCCGTGAGGGTCGTCCGGGATGACCTCGTGTTCACGCTCCAGGCGCCGGGCCAACTCGCTGGCCCAGGCCACGAAGCCCTCGATGCGGGAGCGCATCCCCTCGTTGCTGATCGACGTGTAGGAGGCGGTGGGGACGGTGTGAAAGGAGTGCGCAGCCGCGTCGAAGAGCAGTCCGTTGTCCGGGGCGATCCGCTCCAGCAGCCGGATCGCCCGGACCACGGGCGGGATCGCGACCCAGGGGACCTCTCGGGGATGCCCGGCCGAGTGGTGGTTGCCGTCCTCGTCGGAGGCGTTCTTGAACACCCGCCCGTAGATCAGGTGGCGGCTCGATACCGGGTCGGGGCAGCAGCCCGTTTCAAGGCCCAGTACCTCCGCCGGGCGCATCCCGGTCAGGTAGGCCAGAACGATGAAGCACGCGGTGCCCACATGCCGCAGCAGCTGGCGGGTCTCGGTGAAGTCGATGAACTCCGTCCACGGCTCGCCGTCGATCCGGCCAGTGACCGGGAGTGCCAAGGGGCAGGGGCCTGGGTTGTCCCGCACGTACGGGAGCAGGTGCTGCCACGGTGCAGTGGCCAGCAGGGAGTTGACCTGCGTGGCCGGGCAGCCCGCCTGTGCAGCGATGTAGATGTTGGCCAGGGCATGGCGGTGGCCGGCGTTGTGCCTGCTGGGCACCGGCAGACCCCGGTCGATCAGGTCCTGAAGGTAGCGCTTGAGCCGGGCCCTGGTCTCGGGGGTGCCCGGCGTGCTCTCCGCAGCCTCGGCGAGCCGGCGGCTCTCGGCGCGGGCCGCGAAGATGTCGTCGGCGAAGTCGTCGACCACCCGCAGCGCCCAGACCAGCAGCGGCCCCATCGTGGCCGCGGAGATGGGCTCGGTGGCGTTCTCGCCCCGCCCGGCCGCCGCAGCGGGCAGGTAGTCGTCGATACCCTGCTGGTGCCAAGGCGGGATCGGCATGCCGCCCGGGACACCGCTGGCAGTGTCGAAGGCCCACAGCCGGGTCAGGGCCACCAGATCCTTTGTGACCGAACTCCGCCCGGCCCCCGGCCGCCGCGCCAGGTGACCGGCGTAGGCGGCGAGGGCCTCGTCGGTGACCTCGTGTAGACCGCCCAGCTCCTGCTGGTGCAGCCAGGTGGTGAAGTACTGCCACCGGAGCACGGTGTCGCGGAGCCCGTGCGGCCCCAGGCGCGAGTGCCAGGCCGGATGCCCGACCAGCACGCTCGCGGGCAGCGGCGTATTGATCATCGTCCAGGCCGCCAGCCGCATCTGCGGCCGCACGGCATCGGGAAACCGCGCCCAGTACAGGCTGGGCCGATAGGCGCTGGGGTTGGCGACCAGCGGGGCGAGCGACCAGACCTCGTCGGCGTAGATCGACACCGGCACCGGCCCCGGTGCCACGACCAGCGACGGCGCGATGACCGGGGTGTCCCAGGAGGGAGCCGTAGGCAGGTCGGCGGGCAGAGAAGTCATAGGTCGAAGTCCCCCTGAAGGAGCTGGTCGATGAGTGCGCGGTCCGCGAACGTGACCGCCTCCAGCGCTCCCTGCCAGACCGGTGCACCGAGTCGGCCGCGTAGATCGGTGAGGCGGGCATGGGCATCCGCCCAGTCCGTCTCCCACACGGCCGGCTCAACGACGCCGCGAAGGTTGTCCAGCGCCTGGAGTAGACGCGCCAGCCGCGGGTGATGGGCGGGGGTGACCCGCGCATTCGGACAGGCCGTGCACAGCAGGAACGAGGCGGCACATCCCTGCCCCGCCGGGGTGAACGGACTGTTCTCCCAGTCCGTGCAGCCAGTCGTGACCGTCTCGCGATCGCCGTCTTCCCGCTGGCCGCCAAGGCGGGCCGTGAACACGGTGCGGCGGGCGAAGTCCAGCGCCTCCAAGGCCCCGTCGGCGATGACAGGCACGGCCGCCTCCCGTGCCTGAGGCTCGCTCAGCACGTAGACCCGATCATGGGTGTCCTGGGTGTTCTGCCCGGCCTCGCGCCGGTGCAGCACGTTCACCGTCCGACGGATCCGCCGCATCGGCGACCCCGACAGCCCCACCGACTTCGCCCAGGCCCGACCGGACAACTCGTTCACCCCGAACCCGAAGGGGCCCACCCGCTCCTCACCGGGATACGCCTGCGCCCCATGAGGCGTGGTCTGGTGCCACACCAGCAACCGGTCCACACCCGCGTCCATGGCTGCGACCGCCGCACGGGCGGGAGCGGTCGCCTCCAGCGCCTCCGTGAACACCCGGCCAGGCGAGTCGGCGCCGAAGTCGGTGATGTTGCGGCTCTCGAAGCGCCCGCGGTGCCCGCTGCGACGCCGCTTTTCAAGCTCCAGCCGATAGACAGGCCGACCTGTCTCGGCCGTGCCCGGCAGCGTCCGCGGCACGGGCAGTTCGGAGACGGTGGTGGCGTTCAGCCCGAGCTCCACGGCGATCAGCACCGCCAGCGCGGCCGTCTCCTTGCGGCTGAGGTGGAGCCGCTTCCAGGTGTACTGTGCGCCGTCCCCACCCAGCACGGGCCGGTAGCGGCGCAGCACCCTGCTGCGGATACTCGGCTTCTGGTACAGCGGGACATCACCGGTGCGAGCGAGCACATCCAAGGCCTCACCGAGCAGCCACGCGTCGCTGTCGGAGGGGACCCTGCCGTCACGCCAGGACGCCAGGTGTTCGCTGTTCTCCCTGATCCGCAACAGCGCCGAGCGGAACGTCCGGCGCGCGACCCGCCGGATCTCGCTGAACTCCTCCGGCGTATAGGCAGGGTCGTGGCCCCTGGACCAGAAGAACCGGCTGGCCATTGCCTCACGCACCGACGCGGAGAGCCGCGGATCGAGCCGGAGCAGCCCGGCGACGGCGGCGAACTTGTTGTATCCGTTCGTCCGTGGCGGCAGGCTCAGCCGCCACGCTGTCCACTGCGCCGCCGTCAGCCGGTCCACGTCCTGCGGCACATCGTCCAAACCTGCGAGGAACTCCGCGAAAGGCTTGATCAGATACCAGTTCGCCTCGCTGGACTCGATGCTGTCCCAGCCCCCGCCCGGGGCGCACTTGGCCACGTACAGCGCGGCCAGCGACCGCTGGAAATCCTCCGGGACGGGCAGCCTGCCGAAGTCGTAGCGGCGCACCCTGCCCTGCGCGTCCCGGTGCTCCACGACCAGCCCGTCCCCTTCAAGGACGGTCGGACGCTGATGCTGACCATCGGGCAAGGCGGCCGAGCGACCACGGCGGCTCACCGGTCCGCCAACCGCTCGTCCAGGTCCTGGATCCCCTCGCTCTCCCGGGCCAGCCGGGCGAACAGCCCCGTCAGCTCCTCCTCCGCCACGGTCCCGCCGGCGGGCACGAAGTCCGCGAGCAGTGATCGCAGCTGAAGGTCGGCGACCGGAGCGAGGTAGACCGATCTCGTGGTCTCCAGCTGGGCATGGCCAAGCAGGTCCTGCACCATCCGCCACGGATCGCCGTACAGCAGGCGGAAGTCCCGCCGCTCTTCCGGCGTCAGCCCCATCCGGCGGTCCATGACGTGGTTGAGGACCACGAGCATGACCAGCGCGAAGCTGTGCCGACACATGTGCGGCGTGCAGAACGGAGACTCGCTCATCGCAGGAGACAGCACCGTCGCGCACCGCTCGTTCGCGGCGCGGAATACCCCCTCCCACGAAGCCGGGCGGAACGGCAGGCCGGACTCGTTCAGCCACAACCACAGCGGCTCCGGGCCTGCCGGGCCCTCGGCGAACATGACCATCCGCTCCGAGACCGTCGCCTCAGTCAGCGGCGTCTGGCCCACTACCCCGTCCCGGTCACGCCAGTGGAACACGCGCCGGTGCCGCCCCGTCTCGTGTGTCACCAGCCGCATCGGCAGATTGTCGTAGCGGCCCAACGTCTGCGCGCGCCTCACCGCGCGGGCCCGCGAGGACTCGACGTACCCCTCGACCTCGCCTACCACCACACCAGAGGCATAGAACGTGCGCGCCCTCTTCGACTTCGTCACCATCCGGGCCAGTCGCCCCACGTAGTAACGACCCCCCTCCAGCCGCAGACGTGGTACCTCCACCGTCAGCAGCGACGCCCCCTCCGTCAGCCGCATCCCTGAGGAGAACAACAGATCAGCGAAGGCACCATTGCGGTCGCCGAGCCGCCCCGCCCACCCGGCCGACGGCACACCGTCGGCGTCGTGACCACGTAGCCCGACTTCGACCCAGCGGCGAAAGGCACGCGGCGTCAGCCAGCGCACCTCGCTGGTCCGCGCGTTCTTTGCCCGGGCCGCCGGCACCAGAACAGACTCGCCGGTACGCCCGGCCATCGAACGCATGAGTACCGGGCTGGCCATCACGTACTCGTGTTGCACCGCCCACTCGTACAAGCGCGTCAGCGCGGCCAGTCCCCGGTTCCACCGGGCTCCACCGACCCGGCGCGGATTCCGCGGAGAGCGTGTCCGCCAGTCCTCGAAGTCCCACAGGTCATCCGCCGTGGCCTGGCGCCACGACCTCCCCCGCCGCCATAAGAAGTCGAAGAACAGGCAGTAGTCGTCCGTGTAGTTCCGCTTTGTCTCTTGCGCAAGGCGAGCGAAGGACGACCGGCACAGGTACCTGCTCAGCCCCTCGTCGATCCGGTAGTCCGGAGAAAGAAGGATGGGATCCCCCGGATGAATGCCCACCCGGTCCTCACGTTCGGCCAGGTTCTCCCACCCACTCAAAGCTGGCACCCGGCCCCCCTCCATCTGGCGGCCCTGCGGTACCCAGTACGTACGCCATCCCGGCATGCGTCCACCCCTGCTCGATCCGCTTCAACACGTCGATCCAACAGGGAAGACGACGCCGGCGACCAGGACGCGACCGGCGACGCCGTCACCGCCCTGCACCTGCTCCTGGAAGCCCGGATGCGCCGCCGCCGGGTCACCGTCGTGGACGCCACGAACGTCACCCCCGAGACCAGGGAGCCGCTGGTCGCCGCCGCCAAACGGCACCACATGCCCGCCATCGCGGTCGTGGTCTCCACCCCGGTCTCCGTGTGTGTGGAGCGCCAGGGCCCGCGACCGGCCAACCGCACCGTGCCCGACGACACAGTCCGCGCACAACACACGGCGATGGTCCGCTCCCACCCGAAGCTGCTGGCCGAGGGCTTCAACGAGGTCTTCTTCTCCGACAGCCTGTGCCAGCTGCTCCCGTTCCTCCAGCGGCTGGGCGATGCCCGCCAAGCCGACCTCGGGCTGGACGGAGGCGACGGCCTGGGCGAGATGCTGCTCGTCCGCCGGGTGTTCGGCGAAGAGGTTCTCCCGCTGTGGCGGTGGAAGCCCGGCTCGACGGCCGCCGGCGGCGACCGCGTCGCGGAGATCCGCCTCGGCCAGCAGTACCTCACCCTCGCGTTCCGGACCAATGTCGACGGGCAGGGAGACTACGGCTTCGACGTCGCGCTGCCCTGCCCCCACGACGACGAATGCACCGGCTACGCCTGGGCGCCCGCGTACAGCGTCACCTGCCTCGCCCGCGCCCTGGCTGGCGAGCTGGACGACAGCGAGGACATCGTCTGCTCCGTCCACGGCGGCCTCGAGGACGCGGACCAGGAGCACGACGACCACGCCGACGAAGCGCTGCGCGAGACTGCCGGGAGCGCGCGATGACCTTCCTCCAGGAGAGCAACAACCCCGGCCGGACCGACTGGGAACTGGCCCGCCTCGCGGTCCACCTGCGCGGCTACGCCAAGTACGCCGACGACCCCGAGGCCGACGCTATCCGGCGCCTTGGAGAGGCGTTCACGAAGGACGAGGTCCGCCGGGCCGACGCCTTCCTGGAGGCCGGCCACCAGGACGCCGACCACCTCGCCGCGATCGCAGCCCGACTTGGCAACGACACCACCAGCGATGAGGCGTGGCTGGTGCAGCAGCTCGCGACGGCATGGATGCGGCTGGACGAGCTCCGGGACCGGATCGACGACGGCGGCAGCCTCATGGCCAACACCCACGTCGCCAGCGCCATCGACTACGTCCGCGGGTCCCGGCCGTGACGAACCGGCCCTGCCGCGCGTGACGGTTTTCCGTGCCGCCCCGACCCCTGCCGATCCGGCCGGGGCCGAGGCGGTCGCGGTGGCCCCTCACCACCGAGCACAGAAAGGAGCTGGACGTCATGCTGCGCACCTACGAGGTTGACGTCCCGATACACGACACCGCCCACCCCGACCGGCGGGGTGTGCACGTCTTCACCTGCGTCGCCGACTCCCCCGCCGCGGCCCTGCGCCGCGCGCACGAGGTGTACGACGCCGCGCTCGCCGCGCACACGGCCGGACTCATGGTTCCCGGCAGGCAGCCGGACCAGTGGGGAGTGGCCGGGCTTCGGCCCGGCTGGCAGATGGAGTGGCCCGCCGCGACGGCCACCCTCTGGCACAACCCCGTCAGCTGGACGACCCGCAGCGATTTCGCGCTGTAGCTCCGCCCCGGGACAGCCGCTCTGCTTGGCGGCTTCGTCGGCTGCCCCGGGCCCATCCATCCCGTACGAGACGAGACGGAGAACCCAAGTATGTCGTCCCTCCCGCGCGTTCAGGGCCGGTTCGGCCAGCGCGCCCTCCTACTGACGACCGCCGCCGTGCCGTTGACCGGCTGGGCGGTCCACGCGGTCACCCTGCACAGGCAGCTCGCCGCCACCCGCCGCGACCCGCTGACCGGCCTGCTGCGCCGCGACTCCTACACCGCCCGCGCCCGCCGGCTCCTGGCCCGCCGTGACGACCTGGCCGTGCTCATGGTCGACCAGGACCACTTCAAGGCCGTGAACGACGACTTCGGGCACCCGGCCGGAGACGCCGTCCTCGCCGCGACCGCCGCCCGGCTCACCGCGTGGGCGGGCCCGCGCGCGTCCGTCGGCCGCCTTGGAGGCGACGAGTTCGCCGTCGTCGTCCAGGTGCCCGCCGCGCTCCTGGAGCAGGGCCTCGCGCAGCTGGTCCGGATGCTGCACACCCCCGTCGTCCTCGAGGACGGCCGCCCCGTCAACGTCGCCGCCTCGGTCGGCGCCGCGAGCACCGGCGTCCTCGGCACCCGCGACCTGACCGTGTTGCAGCGTGCAGCCGACGCCGCCCTGTACGACGGCAAGCAATCTGACCGCGCCCACCTCGCCACCGCCGCGCACACCACGCTCCCGTCCATCAACGGACGCCGGGCCGGACGTCCGGGCACGGCAGCCTGGGGGCGGGCGGCATGAGCACCCACGCCGGAACCCTTCCGCCGGCGGGCGACTGGATCCGCGGAATCAGCGTCAAGCAGCCGTGGACCACCTCCATCGTCACCGGGGCCAAGACGATCGAGAACCGCCCGCAGCCCTGGTCCTGGCGCGGCCTGGTACTGCTGCACGCGGGCCAGCAGACCGACCGGCCCGCCCTGCGCCTGCCCCTGGTCGCCCGCACGATCCGCGGCCGCGACCTGCCGACCGGCGCCGTGATCGGCGTCGCCCGGCTGACTGGCTGCCACCAGGACCCGGACGGCTCCCCGCCCTGCACCGAGTGGGCCGAGCCCGGCCTGTGGCACCTGGAGCTCACCGACGTCCAGGAGCTCGCCCTGCCGATCCCCGCACGCGGGCAGCTCGGGCCCTGGAAGCCCACCGAGGACCTGGTCGCACAGGTGCGTCAGCAGCTGCCCGACCTGCGTCCGTGAGCACCCGCCGTCGCCCCGCACCCACACCGCCCGAGCCGCCCGCCGTGCCGGTCCGACTCCTGGACTGGCACGACGGCAGGCGCTTCGCCTTGCCCGAGCGGTGCGTGCTGTGCCGGAAGACCACTCCGCTGAGGTCCCACGATGGAGAAGCCGTGCACAAGACGTGCGCGGAGCTCTGGAACGCGGCGCACCCCGGCGAGACCCGGTTCGTCTCCGACCCGCCCAAGAGCGGCAAGAGCAAGGACCACGCCTGAACTTCCCCTCCACACGGAGGCCCCCATGAGCAGCACCGAACGCGACGTCGACCACGCCCCCGCCTACCCCGAGCCGCCCGCCTCCCCGCTCTGGCACCGCCACGGCGCGCAGGCCCGCCCGCTCACCGATGCCCAGAAGCGGCGCAACCGCGAGCTGCTGGACATCGCGCAGCGCACCACCCGACCCCGCTCCCCTCGCCCCACGGAGACCCTGGCGGAGGCCAACTGATGGACACCAAGCACTGCACCGTCGACGGCTGGGTCGACGCAATCCCCGTCCCCGGCCCGCGCGACACCGTCACCTTCGACGTCGTCGTCCGGCCCGCCAACATCGAAGCGTTCGACGACGACGCCCCCGACACGATCGTCACCTGCACCAGCGGCGACCCCCGCATCACCCACGAGCTGCTGAACGGCATACAGCCCGGCGACCTGCTCCGCGCGACTGGCACTCTGCTTCAGCCGGCGGGGCCCGGCGAGCCCGCCCGGCTCACCGTCGACGCCCTGGAGGTCCTGGACACCGCGCTCGTCCCGGTCCTGCAGGACATGGTGATCGACAGGTACGGCGACTACGTCGTCATCTTCAACGCCGACCGCGACCAGGTCCCCGTCTTCAGCACGCTCGGGCAGTGGGTTGGCCTGGCGGACAACCCCGACGCCATCACCACCCTCATCGACATCCACGAGCGCGTGGACGGCGGTGACGACTGATGGCCACCCCCAGCACGTAGGCCCGACCCGTCCCAGAGCACCCGCCGCGGACCGCTGGGCTCCGCGCCGCCGGTGGAGCACGCGCCAACCAGCGCGCCAGGGCACTGGCCCTCCACCGCCGCGGTCATTCCCCAGACGCCCTCACCCCTGGGGACCAGGCCGCCAGCGATGAGTTTCGCGCGATGCTCGCGGCCGTACGGGACCCGGATCCCTGGGCATCCGGCCGCGCCCAGGACGCCGCTGTGTGCATCGGCCCGTTCATCGAGCACGGCGCACCATCGACCGGGCGATGACCACGGTGCCCAGGTGATCGCTGTGGCCCTGGTCCACCCTGACACCGACCACGCCGCGGGATACCTCCACGGCTGCCACTTCGGCTACACCGACCGTGGCTGGCTGGCTACGCTGCGAAACGATCGCGATCCTCGCAGCCGGCCTACGCGATACTCCCCCACGCCGCCGTGCCTGCCCCTCCCCCACGACGCCGGCATGGCCCCCGCCCACTACAGCGTTCACGTCGAAGCCCGCCGCACCGACGACACCAGCTACACCACCCTGCTGCGCCTTGGGCACTACACCCAGACTTGGCTCGCCTCCCGCGATGCCGACCGCCTCGACACCGAGCTGGCACGCCGCGCCGCCTTCCTCATCCCCAGCTTCACCGTCACCCCGAAGGACACCGCGTTCGACGCCAGCGACTACGACAGCTACACCGACTCGCACGACGCTGATGTCACCTGCCTCCTCGCCGCTGCTGTCGCGGAGGTGACAGGGGTGCCCGCTACTTGGGCGGTCTGACAGCCGAAGGCCCGGCTCCCCGCGATCACCTGCGGGGAGCCGGGCCTTGTTGTGCTTCGTAGGTGAGTTCAGGCGCATCTGTCGGCGCGGCTGGGCAATGGCGCCCCGTGGACTGATCACTCAGTTATCAGCCGCGTCGCGCGGGCCTCTCTCCGGTGACCGGTCTCACCGAAGGTGGAGCAGTCTCCACGAGATTCGAGCGCGGCCTACACCAGTAGAAGCAGCGATGCGGAGCAGCGTCACAAAGATGGTTCGTCGGAGAATCTGCCGGCCCAGGGATCGCGCGCCGGTTCGGTGCTCAACTGGTTCTGGAGGATTCGAATGGCGTCTTCGATGCGGCCGAGGTCGATGAGGCGTTGGGTCAAGACCCAGCTGTTGGAGGTTGGGTGCGGTTGGAGGACGGCGACCGCTTCCTCGGTGCACCCGGCCTTGGCAAGCAGGTCTGAGAGGGACCAGGCCGCGTACCAGGTTTCGCCTTCGTGGTGTGCCCGTGCCTGCTCTATCGCCTCGTCGATGAGGCCACAGCCAGCGAGCAGTGAAAGCCGCATCATGAAGAAGTCCCACTCCTCCTCGCCGTCACGGCTTGCCTTGAGGGCGTCGAGGTGGGCCAGGCCCTCTTGGGCACGGCCGTGCTCGGCATACAGGGTGCACAGGGTGTCGACGATCCAGTCCTCGCCGCCGCCAGGGGAGTCCACCAGGGCGCGTATCACCGCGATCGCCTCGTCGCCCCGGCCCTGACGAGACAGAAGTCCTGCAAGCAGCACGGTGTCGTGGTGGCTGCGGGTCGAGGAGGCATCCTCCTGCTGGTAGACGGCGATCGCGCCCTCCACGTCGCCTCGCTCCTCCAACACCTCGGCCAGGCGCTGCGCGGCGTGCCCGTGATCCTCGGAGGCCGCGTACGAACGCAACTCTTCGATCCGGCCACGTCTTGCCAGCAAATCGGCCAGTTGGTCACGACCGTTGACGGACGTGACGTGCCTGGTGCGCAGCAGGGCGATCGCGTCGTCGGTGCGGCCTTGGCGCTCCCGGATCTGGGCGAGCAGGCCGACCGCCGTGTCGGGGTCGAGGCCACTGGGGCAGCACCATGGTGTGTCGCATCGGTGGTCATTGGGGATCCAAGTGGCGAGCAGCGAGGCGGCATCCTCGTCGCGGCCCGCTGTCTCGGCGACGTCCACCAAGGCGGCGGCGAGGAACCAGTCAGCGACTCCGGGGCGCAGTAGCTCGAAGGCTTCGGTGCCGCGGTTGTGGCGGGCGAGTAGGCGCCCTACGAACTCGAGCGCCATCCGATCGCCGCCCTGCGCATGAGGATGGGACAGCGCGATCGCCTCGTGCGGGCGCCCCCACCTCTCCAGCAGCTCTGCCTGGGCCCGGGTGGCCGGCTACCATCCCGTCGCGACGTACGGAGCGAGAACCTTCAGTGCGTGCTCGTACTGCTGCCGATCACCGAGCAGCCGTGCCCAATCCAGCGCGCAGAACCACTCGCCGCGCCCGGCTTGGAACTCCACCTCCCGCTCGCGGCCGAGGTCAAGAAGCCGGGCGACCAGCGCGGGCGGGATACAGCCGGACAGGGTCCGGGCTTGGCGATCAAGATCAGCAGCGTCCACGATCCCGCACCCTAGCCGCCGCCCCGGACATGACTGTGACCCAGCCAGGGTCAAGGTCCGATGACACGAAGCCCGATCCGTCAGACTTCGCCGAGTCAGGTCACCTATGCCGGACGGGACCGGTGTCGGCTACCAGCTGCTCCCCCGCCGATAACTGAGTTATCGCTCAAGGGAGTGCTGCGGGCCCGCATCGTTTCGCGGCTCCGGGAAACGGGCCGGTCGAAAGACCGGAACCGCGCCCCGGGCCGACTTCACCAGGGGCGGCTTTGGCGGCGATTACTGAGTTATCACTCTGATCCTCGGTTTCCTGGCGCGAGCTACGCATCAGTCGACCTGCTGTCCCGTCTCAGCCATGCTTGACGGATCTCACCGATTCCCATCGCCGTCTGTCAACCCGCTGAGTGCTTCGCGGGCGGTCAGGCAGGTGACGGAACGAGGGCCGTGGAGACGGACCGCTTGCGAAGCCCTTCTGCCAGATGCGCCATTTCCACGGACGTGCCGACCAGGCCCGGCCCACTCAGCTCGGCGGCCGTCAGCCGAGCCTCGCCCAGTGACAGGTGGCGCATGTCGCGCAGGGCTCGCAACACGGGAACGAGATTGGTCTCAGCTGCCAGGCGAAGCCGAGCAGACCCGTGCTGGGCCAGCAGTGCCTGTCTGATCTCTTCGGGAGCTGGGCCGACTCCCATCTCGCACCACCCGTTGGCGCAGGCTTGGCACCGTCCTTCGATGCCCCAGCGGAGCTGTCCCCGTTCGATGAACTGCCCAACGTCGCGGACCAGCACGCCACCACAGGCTGGGCACGACGAAGTGATCTCCACTCCTTGGGTGGCGGTGATCATTGGTGCGTCTCCCCCCCCGATGTCGATCTACCTGATCCTGCCTCAAGCACTCAAGGCCTGGTGACTGGGTTGCCCGGGATCACAGATCGGCAGCACACCTCATGCCATGACTGGCTCCGGTGGCGCGGCTTCGTAGCACCGTCCGTCACGCAGGAGAGCCCACAGAACGTTGACACGGCGACGTGCGAGGGCGAGAACGGCCTGGGTGTGGCGCTTGCCCTCGGCGCGTTTGCGGTCGTAGAACCTGCGGGACTCTTCGGACCGTCGGATGCTGAACAGCGCTGCTATCAGTTCTGGTGGCAGCACCGTCCCCAGGGCTCGCCTGCTCATAGTCCGCAGCACGTCGTGCCGGCGCCCTACGCGGGCGTTCCAGGGAGCGGTCCGCCGCAGCGTGAACTGGACGGCCAGCAGACGGTCGCGGCTACTGAGTCCACCACTTCGCGTGGCCCGCCCCATCCGCGCCGGCTGCCGAGCCCCTCACGACGACAGCGCTGCCGCGCTCCTTCGTCTGTCGACCCCTGTCGGCTCCGACCCTGGCGAAGATCCAGATCTGCAAAGCCGCCGCAAGTGCCTGTGGCCGGCCCGCCAGGGTGGCACGCTGCTTCTGACTCGTGGGCGATCACGCCCCTGGTGCCGTGCGGCATCCCCCAGCTCACGCGGCGTGATTCGTGGGGGCGACTCCGTGTCCCGTCTCGCTGAACCTTGACCAATCTCACTGAACTTTGACCGGTCGCGCTGCGGTCCAGGCCCCGTGGTGGCCGGGGAGTCGGGGTGGGTGCGGCTTCAGGGCACTGTGGTGGCCCGGTACGCGGCTGCGGGGTCCGGGGGCGAACTCGGGGCTAAATCATGGCTTCCCGGGCCCGGAGGTCGGGCGGTCCGTGGGCATGCACGGTGGTTGCCCATGTCCTGTGCCCGGGTGGTGTCGGACGGAGGGGCGGGGTTGGCATGTTCAGCGCTTGTCACCGGTCGCGGGGTGGCGCATTCTTGCGGCCCTGAGTGTCGGATGAGCCGGGCGTTCACGACGGAGGCGCCGGATGGGGAGGGACATATGAACAGGCGTGATCTGGTGGGTTTAGTGGGGCGTAGGACAGCGCTGCGGTACTTGCTGGCCGGGATCGCCGCTTCCGCCGTGTCAGGGTGCGGGAGTCCGGTGGAGAAGGCGATCACCGCGTTCGCCAAGGGTTCCTGGAGGTTCACGACCAACGCGGGGTTCGACGGGGTATTGACCATCACCGGCGATGGGAGGTGGTCGGAGACTCGGTTGGGCCTCTCGGGCCGGTGGGAGTACGACCCCTCCCGCCTCAAGATCATCGTGGACGGCGCCGACAGTGAGCGCGCAAATCCGTACACCATCTCCTCGGTTCCCGAACCCACCGAGGATGCCCTTTCCCGGGCGTACTCCATGAACGGCGGCTGGTCGCAAAGCGTCGGTGACAAGGTGAAGGCACGCCGGGACAAGGATGCCGTGGTCCTCGAGTTCGAGGACTTCTCGGACGGGCTCTCGAACGGCCCCGAGCACATCGAGTCCCTGATCTTCACCCTGACCCGCCTGGAAGGGGCGCCCTAACCTGGGCATGAGCGGCGAAAAGCCGCCCATGAAGCCAGCGAAGCCCACGAAGCGCCAGCGGCAACGTCGGCACCCTGCCGCCAGAGGCGAGTGGTGCGCAAACCCTCAGCGCGACCGGTCAAAGTTCAGTGAGATCGGTCAAGGTTCAGTGAGACGAGACACGGTGGGCGATAACTGAGTTATCACCTTGCGCTCCGGCGGCGTCGTGTTCGATGTTCAGAGAAGGGACAGCACCGAGCTCTGGCCCCGTGATCGCTGCGGTATGGGCTCCCGGTAGCTTCACCGGGACACTCGCATCGAAGGAGAGCGGCTACTCGTGGACCTGGGCATCATCGGGCAGGCAGCCGGACTGTTCGCCGTCACGAACATCGACGACATCCTGATCCTGGCGCTGTTCTTCGCCCAGGGCGCCGGCCACCCCGGCTCCACCCGTCGGATCGTGCTGGGCCAGTACCTGGGCTTCGCCGCGATCCTCGCCGTGGCGGTGGCCGCAGCGTTCGGCGCCACCTTCCTGCCCGAGTCCGCCATCCACTACCTCGGCCTGCTGCCGCTCGCCCTGGGCCTTAAAGCCGCCTGGCAAGCGTGGAAGGACCACCGCGACGGGGCTAGGGACGAGGAGGCGGAACAGACCAAGGAGCGCGGGCCGCGCCCTCTGGAGGTCGCAGCGGTCACCTTCGCCAACGGCGGCGACAACATCGGCGTCTACGTGCCTGTCTTCGCCACCGCCGGCGTCGGCGGGATGAGCGTGTATGCCGCGGTGTTCCTCGTGTTGGTGGCCGTGTGGTGCTTCGCGGGCAAGTTCTTCGCCACCCGACCCGTCATCGCCAAGGCCCTCGCCCGTTGGGGCCACATCCTGCTGCCCCTGGTCCTGATCGCCATCGGCCTGGGCATCCTCATCGAGGGCGGTGCCTTCGGTCTGTAGTACTGGGCGGCGCATCACCGGCGCAGTTCGAATTCCTCACGGCACCAAGCGCCTCTTGAACCGGTGAACAAATGGTGTCCCTCTCGGGTTCTGGCTCGCTGGGCTGTCCCGCAAGTGCGGTCGTGAGCCGTGGACGGGGCGGCTGTCATGTGAGGTTCCTCCAGAGGTGCCTCTCCTCGAGCTTGCCGAACCTGACGTCTCCGCTCTGGAGATCCACGAGGATGGGCCAGCAGTCGAGCAGCCGTTCCATCTCATCGCGTGTGGCGAGGTAGCGAACAGAGTTGTAGGGCACGATCAGGAGGCCGTTGCTCGCCCTCACCAGGCCTTCATCGATGGTCAGGGGCGGTTCGCCGTCGCGACGGCTGCCTTCCAGGAACGAGACCGCGATCTGTAGAGCCTCCGCTTGCTCCAGCACCTGTTCCTCCTATTCATCGGCTGATCCGAACCGCACCTTAACGCTCGTCACCACCTGCACCGCCTCACCGGCTCGGATGTGATGATCTTGGGATGGCTGGTGTGATTACGGCAGCGGAGCCGTCCTGGATAGCCCCGTTCACCGACTCTTTGCTGGGTGTCGCTTGACAGCGAGCAGCGGGAAGCCGAGGCAGCAGCGGAGGCTGCGGACGTACGCGTGCTGCGGTCTGCAAGGGTGGATTCTCGTGGCTGGCGACCGGGAGTCGGGTCGTATGCGGTGGGGGAGGGTCAGCCCTTGACCGCTCGAAGCCTGGCGCGGACGCGCTGTCGGCGCTGTTCGTTGAGGTACTCGGCTGCCTTGTCGAGCCGCCGCTTGCCGGTGCGGGGGGAGACGCCCAGTCGACGGCCGACTTCGGCGCCCGACAACGTGCTGCCGGCTTCCTCCGCCTCGGTCAGCCATTGGGCAACCGTCATGATTTGTTGCTGTACCGGGCCCTGGTCAGGCTCGGTGGTCTGCTGCTCAGGCAGCGCTGCGGTGGCCGCTCCGGTGTCGAGGACCACTGATTCCCAGACCTTCCCCCTCGCTGGCGCGGTCGCAGTGGGCCGGGTTGAGGGCACACCGGGGGAGGTCTGTTGGGTGGGGCGCCCACTCGGTCGAGGCTGGGGCTGGACTGTTGCAGTCGGGGGTGAAGCGGATCGTCGGCCGGGCGAAGTAACCGCGGGGGAGGGGGCGGTCACGGTTGGGCGTTCGAAGGATGAGTGCGGGGCCTCGCTGGCGGTAGCCAGCGCCGGAGGCATTTGAGGATGGGTCCCCACATGGTTGTTGTCCGCTTCCATTCCAGGCTTAGTCGGTACTGACGGTGTCTCCGCAAAGGCGCGTGCGAGCTGAGCCAGGACCGGCTCGAGCACGTCCTCGGCGACTAGCTGTCCGGTCTCTGGATCGAGTACCCCGAAGTCCCGTGCCAGGAAGGCGGCCAGTTCTTCGATAGTCGGGAGAGTGCCGCGCTGCTGCACGAACAGCTCGCCCGCCGCGATCAGGTCCGCGTCGTTGGTGTGCATCCGGTCCGGTCCTTCCCTGTGCGGCACGGGAGCAGGAGTGACTTTGGGAGCGGTGATTGTGGCCTGTGCGATGGTCCAGCCGGTGGGCCGGGCCATTCCGGAGGACTGCTCCTGGCCTGGCGGTATTGCCCTCCGGGTCGCCGGAGGCAGGAGGACGGGGTCGATGCCGGCTGCGGCGAGTCCTTCCGGTGCGGTCTGCGCCAGGGGCACGCCGATCCGGGCCAGCCGCAGCGGCATCAGCGCTTCCACCGGCGCCTTCCGCCGCCACGCCCGCCCGTACCGTGCCTGGAGCCGGGCCTGGTAGATCAGCCGGTCCTGCTCCATGCCGACCGCCTGCTCGTACGAGCGCAGCTCCCACAGCTTCATCCGCCGCCACAGCTTGAACGTCGGGAACGGCGAGAGCATCCAGCGCGTGAGGCGCACGCCCTCCATGTGCCGGTCCGCGGTGATGTCCGCGATCCGCCCGACCGCGTGCCGGGCCGCCTCCACCGTCACGACGAACAGCACCGGGATGACCGCGTGCATGCCGACGCCCAGCGGGTCCGGCCAGGCCGCCGCGCCGTTGAACGCGATCGTGGCCGCCGTCAGCAGCCACGCCGTCTGGCGCAGCAGCGGGAACGGGATCCGGATCCACGTCAACAACAGGTCCAGCGCGAGCAGCACGCAGATGCCCATGTCGATGCCGATGGGGAAGACGAGGGAGAAGTCCCCGAAGCCCTTCTTGATCGCGAGGGCGCGCACGGCCGCGTACGACCCCGCGAAACCGATCCCCGCGATCACCACGGCGCCGGTGATGACGACACCGATGAGTATCCGGTGCGTCCGTGTGAGTTGCATGGCGCTTGGCACCTGTTTCGCTTGATGATCACTGGGCTTCTAGTGCCCGGCTTTCCCCTGGCCCCGATCTCTGCCGGGTGGAACGCGAGGGTGGTAGTAGGCGGTGCCCCGGGCGATAGCCCCGGGGCACCATTGGGGTAGAGGCCTACCGCTAGTCGAGGAGGCGATCGGCCAGTTCGATCCGCTGGCGCTCGTTCAGCTGCTCGCGGAGCAGCTCGGCCAGCTGGCCCAGGTCGGGCAGGGGAGACCAGGCCTCCCGAGCCAGGGCGGGATGGACTGGCCGCGTGCTCTGGGCATCGCCCGCGGGGGCGTTGTCTGACGCCGGCGTGATAACTGAGTCCTCGGATGGCGTGCGTGATGGGGGAGTGCTGGTGTCGGAAGCCGACCACTCCTCGCTGGTGTCCGAGGGCGCAGCAGGAGCATCGAGCGCGGGGGCGTTGCGGGGCTCCGGGACAGCGGGAGTGATTACTGAGTTATCGACCTGCTCCCGCTTCTCGCGCTGCTCTGCCTTCCGCCGAGCCGTCTCCTGAGCACGTTGGTCGGCGACGCCCCTTTGCTGTTCGGCGGGAAGGTCGGCCAGTCCCCGCACGTGATTGACCTGCCGGCGGCCTGCGGCAAGGTCAGCCTGGAGCTCAGGGGTGAGACCGAGGAGGGACAGCTTCTGAGATACGTAGGCTTGCGACTTGCCGACCCGACGAGCAGCCTCCCGCTGGGAGCCGTGAAGCTCTACCAACAGCTTGAGAGCTTGGGCTGCTTCCAGGTCGGTGAAGTCCTTGCGCTGAGCGTTGGCGACAAACGCTGCTTCCAGCAGGTTCCGGTCGGTCGTGGCGAGCGCGTCGTCGACATAGACCTTCATCGTGTGGAGCCCAGCCAGCTTTGCCGCGTGCAGGCGACGGTGCCCATCAACGACGACGTAGGCAGCCTCGGGGTCGAGCTTGTCTTCCATCTGCGGCCGATCACGCAAGTAGGCGTCGACGCTGGCGACGGTGATGGCCTGGACCTGACCCACGGTCTGCAGGCTTTCCGCCAACTCACGGACGTCGCCCAACTCTTCCCGCGGGTTCTCCGGATTCGCGCTGATCTCCCGCAGCGGAAGCCTGGACGGCACCCCATCCTTCCCCGTCACCCGATCGATCATGCCGCGGCGCGCGCTCCTGCCCCCGGCCATCCGCTCGAAGGTCTCTGCCTGCCCAAGCAGTTCACTCTTGCTACTCACGAGAGCCTCCGGGCGATCATGCGCATCATCTCGGACTGCTCACAGTCCGCCGAGTAGACCAGGAGCGGCTGGCGAAGCCGGACGGCTTCCCGCTGCTCCTTCAAGTCACCGACAACGGCCAGGAGCCGGGGGGTTTCCATCTTTTCCCAGCGCTCCAGGGACGACGTTGCCACGTATCCGCGGCGACTCTCATAAAGGTTCACCACGAAGCCCAGACAGTCGACTTCCAGTGCGAAGTCCTCTTCGAGAGCCGAGATCTGCGCGTCCAGCATGCTGAAGGCCTTCGCCGAGCTGTCCTCAGCCTGGACCGGGATGACGACTCCCGAGACACCCGGTGCTTCGCCGTCGCGTCGACGGGCGTAGTAGAGCGCGGTGTCCATGGTCGTGCCCAGGCTCGGCGGACAGTCGATGATCACCACATCGAACTGCTCTTCCACTGAACGCAGAGCCCTCTCCAGGGCGGTCTCCTTGGTGCGCAGCTTGGAGAGAGCGAGCATCGTGTCCAGCAGGAAGCCGTCCATACAGGTGGGCAGCACGACGAGCCGGCCGTGGAACTTATCGTGCTCCAAGGGCAGCAAAAGCTCCTCCAGGGGGCGGTCGTTCTCACCCACCATGTGCTTCGCCAGGCTGTCGTGGTCCTTGTCGTTGGGGATCTCCGCGAGCCCGAGTTGCTCGGTGAGGTGGCCTTGAGGATCGAAGTCCACCAGCAGCACACGCTCACCAGCCTCGGCCTTCGCCTGCGCCAGGCCGGCAGCGATGGCCGTCTTGCCGACTCCGCCCTTCTGGTTGGCGACCACCAGCCGCTGAGGAATGCCCGTGACCGGCCGGACCTTCGGCGAGGGATTGTCCGAAAGCCAGAGCTGGACAGCCTGCGACAAGCCCTGGACCAGGGGGATCCCTCGCTGTGAACACACCTCTCGCACAGAAGACCAGAAGCCGACAGGGAGATGAGTGGAGAAGGGGATGGCCCCGGTCGTGGACACCAGAGGCATGGGGTCTTCAGTGGCCATCCACGACTGCAGTCCCTGCAGTACCGCGTCCTGGATGTCGCAGCCACGTTCCGCTGCTCGGACCTTCAGGTCCTGCCGCATCAGGGCCGGCAGCTTGGAGACAACCTTCTCTCTGTCTCCAGCAAGGTTCTGAGTCGTCATGAAGCAACCTTACTAACTTCTGACGCTCGAGGTAACGCATGCCGCGTGTCTCGGTGTGTCTCATCAGCCGCACGGCCGGCACAAACAGCCAATACAGGACATCCAGGAAGATCCAGCATGTCTCGCCCTAGGAAGCTCCAGGGCGCTGGGACAGTCTGGTCGGATCAGCCTCCAACCAGCAGCAGGCTCGGCCTTGTACGCCCTTCGAGCTTCACAACGGCGTCTGATGGCTCGCCAACTCTCGAAAGCGCACACACCGGCTATCTCACACGCACTCGCAGCCCAACCCAATGTCCCGGGACAACCCAGCAAGTCGATTGCAAGCGAACTGCCGAGTGCCCCTGTCGGGCTGCCGTGGCGCCAGTCGTTCAGAGATTGGCACCCACTCTGTCCCTTCAGGGCCAAGCCAACGGTTGGCCGTGCCGAGGTGCCGGAGTCGAAAGGCAGGCCGCCAGCGTGCGGGAGGGCGGCTGCTCCTCAGCCCTAGCGGGCTTGCGGTGCCCCGCTGGGTACGAAAGAGAGCGTCGGCATCTGCAGCTCCGTGCTGACGGGAGAACAAATGGCGTGGCTGGCCCCGGTGGGGCTCAAGGGAAGCCCTTGAGACCGCAGAGGAGGGCAGGGGTCGAACCTGGCACACCTTCTGTGGTTGAGGCTCTGGACTGGGGCGCACTTCAACGCGATTGATGACCACTCAGGTGGCATCAACTCATGTGCGTGTCGGCCCAGTTTGGTTGGGCCAGTTACGGCGCGCTCTTTATATAAGAGGGACCCCACCGAAAAGTGCCTCTGACCTGCGGTTTTCTAAAACAGAGTGTCGGTGGCCACCGACACTCGACCTCCTTGGATGTCGGCAGCCACCCACATCGGGCACCGAAACTTGCGTCGAGCCGCAAGAATCGATGTCGACGCAAATGAAACTTGCGTTGAAACGCAACATTCGCGGGTAGTCGTCTGGTTGAGTCCTCGATGAGCGCTCGCGAACGCAGTGGTCTCCTCGACACCCGCTCCTTCGCCGGCGTTCAGGTCTCCCGCACCTTCTACCCCCGCGGCCAGACCGGCCAGCAGCTGCTGGCCGGCGCCCACCAGCACGTCGATCGCCTCCGGGAACATCGAGATGCACGCCCACACCGAGATGCTCCACCTGGTCGCCGTCGACGGCCAGGGCCCGCGGCATCGTCGCTCGCGGCATGGTCACCTGCGCGTTGACCACGGACTTCGTGGACGCCATCGCCTTCGCCCCCGGCGCCGACGAGAACGCCTTCGACCTCTCCATCAACGTCCCAGGAGCCGGGCGAAGGTCGACTGTCGGGCGCCGTCGACACAAACTTGCGTCCATCCGCAAGAACTCGGCGCGTAAGATGCGTCTGGTCACAACTTTTGCCGTACAGTGCTCGGCACCTGTACGCGAAAGGATCATGAGATGGCCGAAGCCGCTCGCCCGCTACGGCGCAGGAGCAGCAAGGGGCCCACCCCGTCCGAACGCCCGAACCTCAAGCCTGCGGGAGCGGGCCAACCGAACGACTTGGCCCGCATGATTGCCGAGCAGTTCGGGGCTGGCCCGGTGCACGAGGTCCGAGCCACGGTCTATCGCCGGGCTCCCCACGACTTCCTCGGCGACGAGGGCTACTCGCTCGTCAGCAACTACTTCCTGCGCCGTGTGCTCCCGTACTGCCTAACGCATCGCATCATCACCACCCTGCAGGGCGCGATCCTGTCGAACTTGATCGGCCGACAGAAGAAGGGCAGGATCCAGTCGACCCACGCCGAGATCGCTCAAGAGCTCGGCGTCCAGCGGACCAGCATCGGCGCACCGCTCGACCGGCTGTGCGAGATGAACCTGATCCGCAAGGTGAAGCGAGGTGTGTACGAGCTCAACCCGCGAGTTGCCTTCAACGGCAACGGCGATGAGCAAGCCGACTTCCTCGCCGAGCTGCGAGCTGCGAAACTTGAGTCGGAGTTCCCGGACGAGTTGGGCGAAGTCCTCGCACTCTTCGCCAAGACTGAGATCTGCTGATCGGAGGCCGCGATGCTGATGACCACCACCGGTCTGCTCGGGATGCTCCACCAGCTCGAGCTCACCCCTACAGCCATCAACGTCTTGTCCGTGATGGTCAAGCACTCCGAAACCGGCGGGACGGTCGACCTCAAACAGGCCGAGATCGATGAGATCCTCGGTGTGGGGCAGGCGTCCATGAGTCGAGCGATGGGCCTTCTTGTCGAGCGCGGCCTCGTCCTTCGCTCCGGAAACGGGCGCGGGCACCGCTACTCGCTCAACCCCGCGATCGCCGGCTACGACTCTGAGCGAGAGCTCAAGAGTCACCTCGGAGCCCTCGCCGCCGCAGACGCGCTGCCGCCCATCATCGTGCCGGACTACAACCGCCGGCCCCCGAAGCCGGGGAGCGGTGGCCTCCACGCCGTGGCATAGCCCGCGCAGCAGTAAGGCCCCGGCGGGATTGCCGGGGCCCCTGCACCTGTACGCGAAAGCGTGCTCCCAGTATGCAGATGACGGCGCTGTCAGGCCAGGATCTGCATCTAGAAGCGAGCTGCACCGCATGCAAGAGGGTCGTCGAAGAGTCGTCTCGAGCCAGCGCCGTCGCTGGGCTGGCCACGCCCGTTCGGGGGATAGTGCGCGGGCGACTCATGGCGCGTGGCCAAGGTGAGGGGCGAGGACGTGTGATCAGGTGCGGTCGTTTCACGGCCGACGCCCCTTGTCTGTCCGGCGTACCTCACGCGGCGCGCGGCGCGTGGTTGCGAATTTGAGTCCCTTCAGTCCCTGTCGGCAAGGCGTGGTGCCGCTGACCTGGGTGTTTATGCAGGGTCGGAAGGCGGAGACCAGGCGAGTCTCGATCTGCGCCGTAGGGCCGACGGGAGTGGCTGCGTACCGTATCGGCCACTTCTTGGCAGGGGCTGAGCTTTCCTCGGCACCTCCGCGAGGTGCTGAGAGCGGTGCGAGTATGTGGTGGTCCCGCCGGGCGTAGGTACCTCTGCAGCCGCCTGGAGTCACTGAGGTGCCGGCCCTGCACGCCTCAGCCAAGGACAGCGGACCGTTATGCGCATTTGCCTGAGTTCGCTAGCTGTCGGTGACTACACTCGCCGTGGCTTTGGAGTGCCGTTCACATCGCTGCTGAGCAATGTGTGCGGGTGGGGGAGGGGCCGGTCTGTGAGTTGGACTGTTCGGTTTCGTGATGACAGTGGCATCGATGATGACGAAAGTCAGGGAGCGATTCGAACTGCGTTGCGGGGAGTCGCTTCAAAGGCTGATCCGGAGCGCGGGTATTGGCCGGCCACGGTCGCGGATGTGCTCGTCACGCGACGATTAGCCGGTGGCCGTAGTGGCTCCGAGGTCTTGGAGATCGAGGTCAAGGACACGGCAGGCAGGACGTACCTGCAGGTCGCGAAGCTTGCGGATCTCAAGAGCACGGCACAGGAGTGGGACAGGGCCCGCCAGGCGGACCTCAGCGAGAGATTCCCGCTTTTCACTCGGGTCGTCGCTGTCAGCCGTGACGTGCTGGAACCTCCCAAGCGACCCCTCGTGCGCCGGCAAGTGCTGGTCTACCAGCATGTTTGTGACAGGGATCCGTGGAAGGGCGAAATCCGGTCACTGCTGGACGTCGTCGAAAGTGGGCTGGCCGGTGAAGACGAGAGTGCAGCCGCCGGCCGGACACTGCGCCGTGTCTTCCAGGCTCTGTCCAATCAGCTGCACCGGGACCGGACGATGCAGTCGCAGGACCTCTTGGCGTTCAATCGGAGCCTGGGCAAGGACCTGTACGTCTCCTTCGACTCCTATACGGCCGAGACGTCACCTGTGGACCTGATGCACGGGACACTGGCTGATGAACAGATTCAAGCAAGCCAGTGTGACGACACCGCGATTCTCCAGAGCAGTACAGCGGCGCCCGGTGGCGAGCAGCGCCTGCGCAGTGGTGATCTGGTGGCCATGCGGTTGGAGAACGTCCAGGTGCACGACCATCACCTCGTTGGCACCTTTGGCGATACTGAAGTACGGGTCGAGGCAGTCAATGCTGCCAGCAAGCGCCCTATCGGCGACCTTCTTGGGCAGAAGATCTCGGTGGAGATCTGCGGTGAGGTGCAGCGCACCCGGGCAGACGTCTTGTCTGAGCGTCTACGCCGGTTCCTCGATGGAGTCGACGAGGCAAAGGACGGTCTGACCTATCAAGGCGTGCGGGTCGCCCACCCACTTCGACGTCTCCACCAGATCCTGTCCGGGCATGAGGAGCGAACCCTGTCGCCTGTTCATGGCGACCTGAACCCGCACAACCTCGTTCTTGCCGGCGAGAATCCCTACCTGATCGACCTAGCCGCCGCAGCACCAAACCAGGCGACCTTGTCCGACTACGGCTGGCTCGAGGTCTGCACGCTGCGCGACCTGCCCCAATGCGGGATGGGATTCGCAGAGCTCGTACAGATGCAACGCGTGCTCGCTGCGCTGACGGCCCTGTCCACCGAGTTGCCCGAAGATGCCATGGACGGCGTCGCCACGGCAGTCACCGAAGCTGTGTCGCAGGACTCGCCAGCTCAGGGCAGGTTCCTGAGGATGCTGTGGGAATGCCGGCGCGCCGCGATGCTGGTCAACGATCAAATCCCTGCGCCTCGAGCTGATCGACATCTGCTCCAGCACCTGACGCTCTCAGCACTGCGGTCGCTGAAGTTCGATGACGAAGACCAGAGCGAGTATCGCGTCGCGGCATCTACTTCCATCGCCGCAGTGGCCGCTGAAGCAGTCGATGGGCTCACAGATGCCTTCTTCACTTCCTGGCCGCCGCGCCAGGCTGAGGCTTTACGCGCTGCGCTGCTCAATCTCGAGGACCTTCCCACGCGGGCTGCCGACCTTCTTGCGGACGTCCACCTCGTGCTCCGTGGATTTGAGGACACTGAAGACCGCGACGCTGCCGTCATCCGAGCCCTCTTCCAGGGGCCACTTCGTGAGGCGACGCCCAAGCGCCCGCCCGTCAATCCCTACATCCCGCTGGTCGGCCGCCTCCTTCAACCAGGTGAACCGCTGGCCATACAAGGCAAGCAAGCACCACGCGTCACCCCGCCCGAAGCCGTTGACGTCCTCCTCGAGCAGCGCCAAGTGGTGCTCATCGGAGACACCGGTGCCGGCAAGTCCACGATCGCTAAAGAACTCCAGTCCCGCATGGTGGCTCCATCACCTGACCTGCCGGACCGATTGCCCCATTGGCCTGTGTCGATCAGCGCTTTCCAGGTGGGTGCGTACCTCAAAGAGCACGGCAGCGATTGGTCTCCTGCCGGCTTGCTCGCCTATTGCGTTCCTGTCGACGAGCGCCTCGAGCCTTGCACCATCCACCGGCTCTCGCGGCTCGGTGCAGTCCATTTGGTCATCGACGACCTCCATGCCATCGACGTGGGGGAGAAGGCCACGGTCCTGGCATGCGTGCAGCGGATCGCCGAACAGTATCCGCTGGTGCGCCTGGTGGTGTGCCAGCGCTCGTGGGATTACGATCCGGGCGTCTTGCACTGGCCGGCCGTAGCCGTATACCGAGTGCGCAAGCACGATGCGCGCATCTACCTCGAAGAAAGACTTCGCTCGGCTCACCCCCGGACGTGGCGGCCGCGGATGAAGCAGCTGGATGAGCGGATCTTCGACGACGGCGCCGACGTCGCGGTCCGAGACCTGGCCATGAAGCCGCTGTTCTTGAGCATGTTGGTGCATCACTACGCCCAGGCCGAGCAGATCGCTTCCAACACCGGCACCTTGGTCCACGACTACCTGCGACGGTTACTTAAGACGCGCGACCAGGCGGAGCAACAGCGCCGACTGCAGCTACTGCAAGTCCTGGTCCAGAACATGGAGCAGTACGGCTCCGCTCTGCGTTACCAAGACGCCGTGCAGTGCCTGAGCCAGCTTCAGCCCGCGGACGTGGACAGCACACTCAAAGCGCTGCAAGCCAGTGGCATCCTCGAGGCAGATCCCAGCGGTGACTGGCTCTCCTTCTGCAACCCGGTGGTGCAATCCTTCTGCGCGGCGGGCTTCCTCCAGTACGAGGCATCAACGAACCTCCCAGCCGTGCTCGAGCGGGTTACCGAATTCCGATGGCGCGACGCGGCCCAGCTGCTGGTTGCCAAACCCGACGCCGACCCGCAGATGGTCCGTGCCGTGCTGGAGACCGCCCTCGAGGCCAACACGGCATACGGCGCGTGGCTGCTCGCGGCGGCAGCAGGAGACTTCAACGATCTGCATGCCGCGCTGCTGTCCAACCTGAAGCACACCCTCGAATCACCAGACAGCGGAACGCCGGCCTGGTATGAGGCCGCCGACACGCTCGCCCGGTACGGATGGTCCGCAGCAGTGGAGATCCTGGAGTCCGTCGCGCGAACGACGGAACCCGAGTCGGCTGTAGGGGCGGCACTGTCTGGCTTGGTTCTGATGCGGCAGTGGTCCGTACCCGGCGCAGAAGCGACCCTGACATCCGTCCTGAGGAGCCTGCTGGACTGTTCAGAAGGACGCGGCAAGCCGGATCTGACCGTGCGGGCACTGCAAAGTGCTGCCGCAGCCGGACTGACCACGCTCGCCGGCCTCGTATGGGAACGAGTCAATGCCTCCGAACCCTGGACGGTGGTCCGTGAGGCGTGGCGCGCCCTGGGACTGCTGCACCTGGCCCCCAGCCGGCAGCTTCGCTCTGTATACGCGTCCGCCTGCGAGGCACGCCTGGCCGAGGTATCCCTCGAATTGCGACAGAGCGCGGCGCACGCGGAGATCCACCGGCTGAACACTGAGCGCATGGACCTGCTACGCGCCTTGGCAGATGAGGGGTTCCTGCACACGCTCCTCGGGCATCGATTCAGCGTAGGACTGGCAGACCACGGAGCCTGGGACGACCTTTTCCGCGCAGCCGCCAATGCGCGGAGACTGCAATGCCCCGCTGACGAGCAGGCGCAACTTATCGCACAGTCTGCACACGTGACGGAGGCGCGGTGGATCGAGCTGCTGCAGGGGACCGACGATGAGATGGCGGCTATCGCAGCCCACCATCTCCTACAGTTGGGCTGCGTCATCTCCGGCGCAGAACTGACAAGCACTGCGATGGGCGCCTCCTCACAGCGGCTGCTGACCCTCGCAGCCTTCGTCCATGGCTTCGACCCCCATGACATTGCACTCGTCGAAGAAGCCGTGCAGGCCCGCTGCCAGCTGCCGCTGACACCAGAAGACCTCGAGCCCCTCTCGGCGGTCGTCGCAGGCGTGGGAAGAAGCGGAGTGGAGCTACAGCCTGGACTCGCACTGACCGTAGACCGGGCCGTACGTGCTAGCGACATGCCGCAGGCGCGCTGCTGGCCGTGGGCATCGACCTGGCGCGAAGCCATGCCCGATCCCCTCGACACCGGGACCTTCGTGGACAGCGCGGAGCTGAGTGATCCAGAGCTGCTCACAGTGCTGGGCACTTCTGATGTGCTTCTGGATGCTCCGGAATTCGATCCGATGCCATTGACGTTCGAGCAGCGAGAACGCCTCTTGCAGATCGAGGTCGGCGACCCCACGAGCCTGGACGCCCATCGGCTCGTCCTTCTTGCTGCGAGTGCCGGCCTGCATGAGCACCGGACGTTTGTCCTGCAGGTCGCGGAGAATGTCACCAACACCATGCGGCTGATCAACCACTCGCACCCCGTGCACGGTCTGGTGCAGGTGTCGATGGCAGCCCATGCCGTGAGCGCGTTCGGCTACCTGAGCGCGCTGGCGGTCAGTGAGGGAGCCGCCAAGAACACCAAAGCGGCGCACAAGACTCTCACGCAGCTGGGCCTTTCCACGGACGGTATGCATCCCAGTCTTGAGCGCGCGCGTCTGATCGCTCTGGGATTCCTCGGGGACTGGGAAGAAGTGCTGGGCTCCCTGACGGCAGACGACCCGATCATGCATCAGGCGGCAATCAACCTTGCGTCCCGCATGTTCCACGACAGGGACCCAGACGCAGCCAGGGCACACGCTGCCGACGTCGCCGAATGGATCAAGGACCGGCTCAAGGACGAACAGCCCCCCGCCGCGATCCGAGCAGTCCTGACCCGTATCCGCCACACCGCCGAGTTCACGTTGAGGCGCTATGTCCTGTGAACGAGACGTCAGGTTAGTCCAAGCCCATGTCCTTCTTGGCCGCGGCGACCACCACACGCCGACCATCAGAGGCGGCCGACAGGGCCAAAGTGAGTTGCTCAGCCGACTGCGCCTCTTGGATGCGTCGATGCATGCGCAGCAAACCCTCACCCGCCGTGAGCACCTCGGTGGTCGACAGCAGCCGCAGGCGAGTCAACTGATTGCGCATCTCGACGTACTGGTCGGCGAGCTGCGCAGCTCCTTGGGCATGAGCCGGAGGATGGGCGCTAGCTATGTCGGAGTGCCGCCAGCTGGCGGACAAGAACGCGACGAATGCATCTGTGAGCGCCTCACGAGACCAACGGTGCTTCTCACGTCGGCCCTGCACGATGGTGGTGACCACGAGGGTCGCCATGCTTGTCACGGCCGCAGCCCAGGCAGCGTATCCACTGGCATCCATAGGCCAGCCATTCTCGCTAAGCCCACCGGCCCAAGAGGCCGAATAGGCAAAAGGCATCGCCTCAACCCTGGCACCATCGAATCTCACCGGATGGCACCCATCCGGACAAGAGCGAAGTTTCACCCCCCATGCCCCCGCTGGCCGAGTGTAGCCACCTCCATCGCAGGAGTGACCAGCCATGACGGATAACGGAACATCCGAGCCCGTCCAGCCGCCGCAGCCGTCGGCAAACCTGCCGGCCCTTCGGCGTGAACTCCATGCACAACTGGATGACCAGGCCAGCTCGCCCACCCTCGACGTCAGGGTGCTGTTGCGTCTCCTCGCCCGCAACCACGCATCGTTCTCCCGCAGTGTTGACGCATCCGCCGGGGCCAGCCGGGTGCTGCGCGCTCTCGTCGCCGCATGCGGGGACCGCCCTGTCAACGTCGATGCACTAGCCGACGCCATGGAACGCGTGGCCGCACCCAAACCGTCCGCGCTCGTGCACACCCTGCGCGCACTGTCCGACGAACTGGCGGCCGCGGACCTGATGGATCACGCCGACCTCGCAGAGCTGCGCCGACTTACCCAACAGCTCGATGTCCCTGACCTCCACCGCGTGGCAGAAGCCTGCCTTCCACCCCTGTCCGCCGACCTACCACCCCATTGCACCTCCGCCTGGACCACAGCACTGCACCTGCTGCGCCGCAACGTCCTGCCCGGCAGTCTGCCCCCACTGCTCGCCTTCATCGAGTACGTCGCCGCCGTCCAACCGTCGCCCGCCGCAGCCAGTCCCTTGAAGCAGTGGACAGAGGCGAAAGCAACACAGTGGGGCGCTGCACAAGACCTCCTGTCCGCTCGCGCGGAGGCCAGCCGCTTCGCAGGCAGCACGCCACCGTCCGACTCCCGCATCATGATCGCCTTATTTCCCGACGGCCTGCGCAGCGATCTGTACACCCTGCGGACGTGGCATCACGATCCCGAAACCACCAACAGTCCCTCGATGCGTGGCGAGGACGCCCAGGTCGACTTCCGCCAGATCGCGCAAGCCGCCTACGACAGCATCAAACGATGGGTACGCCGCCTCACCCGACGCGAAAGCGTGTGCGTCGAGTTTTGGCTGCCCCTCACCCTCTTCAACCAGCCCGTATGGGAATGGTGCACACCCGGGGGCAACGAGGAGGGTCTACCTCATCTCAACGTCATCGTACGAAGCCTCGAGCGGCTCCAGCTGCCGGTCCTCCACCCACCCTGGCGAAACAGGTGGGAGCACCTCATGGACGCCAAGGCCCACCACCCCACGTTCCTCCACGAGCACCGCAGCGGCGCCTACTCAGGAGCTAGCGACCTGGTGGTCCTCAGCACCCCACCTGACGCCACAACCGGCCGCACCGAGCTCCTGGCCGCACTGCGCAACGGCGCCCCCGTCATCCTGTGGCACCGAGAAGACTGCACCTCTGCCGCATTCCGTCAGTCGGTTCGCCAACTCATTGAGGAAGGACCCCTGAAAGACCTCCCCTCCAGAGTTAGCGCCCTTCGGCGGGAAAGCCTGCACGCCACCGACGAGAAGGAGGAGGCGGCCCGCGGTATCACCTTGCTGTGGGACGACCCCGACCGACTGCTACCGACCATGCCGACACTCGTCGCGCCCGGCTGGGAGGAACGCGAGCCTGCCGTGGGGATGCCGATGCTCACTGCCCGGGGCGAGGCAAAGTGACCGACACGCACGACTCACAGTGGATCATCACCACCAGTCCCCACGATCACAGGTCGCTCAACGGCAGCAGGCCGCACCTTCCGCTGTTTCCTCCCAGGCCGGTCTTCACGCAACCCCCCACGGACTGGCCAAAACTCCAGCCAGCGCCAGGGACCCGATCAGCCGCCCGATCACTGCACGTACTGAGCGAACTCAACCAAGAACCCCGACGGGGCACATCCATCCAGGTCCCTAACGCCCCCGGCAGCTACGCGCAGGCACCCCACAGCAACGCCGGGTGGGACCTGATCCTTGTCGTGGATACCGGCGCCTCCATGACAGCCTGGTACCACACCATTGACTGGTTCTACTCGTGCGCCCATGAAGTGCCCCTGTTCACCGCCGTCCAGGTCGTCAAACTGCACAGCCAAGGCTTCGACCCCAGTCGGACCATGTTCGACAAGGTCGCCCTGGAGAACGCCGGACTCGGTGCGCGCGGAAACAAGATCGTCTTCTTCGTCACCGACGGAGTCGGCCCAGTCTGGCACCGCCACGAGATCTGGCAGCTGGTCCGCGAATGGGTGCGAACCCACCCCTTAGCGATCCTGCACGTCCAACCCCATCAGAACTGGTCACGATCAGCCATCCACACACGCACCCTGACCCTGCGGTCCACTGCACGCTGCAGCCCCAATCCCAGCATCGAACAGAAGCCCACGGACCCTGAAACACCGGCTGGACTGCTCAGCCCCACTCCCATAGGACCGGACGACGTCATCGTCCCCGTCCTCGAGCTCCACAAGCGCTGGCTCGATCAATGGTGCAGACTCCAACTCTCCGGACAGTGGGTCCGTCAGCAAGCCCTTGTGCTGCCGCACGAGCCACCGCCTGCCAGCGACACGACGACAACCCGGGCGAACATGCACGAGCGCGTCATCCACTTCCTCGCCAGTGCATCCAGAGAAACCGCCCAGCTCGCAGGGCATCTGGCAGCAGCACCCCTCAACCGCCACATCATGCAGCTCATCGGTTCGAAACTGATGCCCACCGTCGGGCCAGGTGACCTCGCAGAGATTCTCAGCAGCGGCCTGATCCGAGTCACTGACACCGCAGGCCCCGACGACGCCCCTCACGATCGAGTCACCCTCGACTTCGAACACGGCGTCCGCGCAGCACTGCTGGCCCGTGATGGATGGGAGAAGTGCCGTGCCGTAGCCGGCGTAGTCGAGGAGTACCTCTCTCCCACTGTTGAGGCAGTGGGAGGCCTCGCCCGCCGCATCGAGTTCCGCACGCCGCCGGACGCACTCATCGTCACCGAGGAGAACCTCCCCTTCGTCTCCGTCGAACGAACCGTCCTCCAAGCCCTGCCACTCATGGCCGGCAACGAAGCGCTACGACGAATGAGCGACAAGATCGACTCGTTTCGAAGCGGGCTGTGACCGCACAGGCCACTGACGCGAGACAAAACATGCACAAGCCCCGTCGACGCCGCTACCGCACAGACTCGAAGCCAGCTGTCCACGCGGCCCGCGCTGACAGGGCCTCGTGGCGTGCCCGGCAGAGGCGTGAGCTAGGGCCAGGCGACCCGCGAAGCGAGCGGATCATGAGCCACGGTGATGCTCAGCACGCCACGACCTCCTCGCGAACCGCCAAGTGTGCGCCGACGGTACCGGTCAACACCGCGCTGTCCCTCAGGACGCCGCCGCAGGCCTGCGTGTGGAGCGAGGCGACCTGCTACCTGCGCCACCGCCGACGACTCCCCCGCCTGTCCAAGTGGAAGGGCGGCCCGGTGGTACTGCCCCCCAGAGCGCCTGGGGCACCGGGCCTCGCCCGCGCACGCCATATCGGCGCGGGCTGCGGGGAGCCTACCCGTCATTCTCCGATCCGGCAGACCCTCGGCCTGCACCGCACCACACTTGGCGGGCCAACGGTCGCTGCTCAGGTCGCTGTGACGCGCAAGACGTATGGCTCGCCAGTGCATTCACCGCCCGCTCACGGGCGTGGGGAACGGGTATGGCTGCGACGTGTGCCTGCTGCCGGCGGACGGTCTACCGGGCCGACGGCGATCCCGCTGCGGTGGAGGCGAAGCGCGTCCATGCGGGCCTCCAGGCCGCGGCGTGGCTGCGCCTGCTGGTGAATTCGGCAGCACAGTGGTCTGCGGTGCAAGGACGTCGTCTTCCTGGGCGAGGCTGGGGCGACTGCTTCAGCTCCCCGGGCCCCCGACCTGACCCAGCAGCCGGGGAAGTCCAAGCTCCTCCTCGCCAGAGCCCCTGACCTCCGGGTATCAGTGGTTCCAGCAGGTCTGGGTGTACCAGGTGTACCAGGTACCGCTTCGCTGCCCCCTTCTGGGAGGGGCTGCGCACCACCAGACGGCCCCTGGGTGTACGGCGGACACACCTCCAGCGCCACCTGCTCGACGAACGGCAAGGCGGGGGTCTTCGCGATCGACCACGAACGGCGCGATCGCGGATAGGCCGCGGCCCGCGGGGTGGGGCCGCTGACATCCAGACGTCCCACCCCGCGGAGCCCGTACGACGCGGAACCTTCTGCTGGCGAGCGCCGTCTTCCCTGCCCGACCGCCTTCACCGAACGGAGACGATATGAGTGTCACGGAACATCACCGCCTGCTGGCCTTACCCGCTGAGAAGCCGGGCCCGATGCCGGGACCCCGGCGGCGTGTCCGGCTGTTGTGCGTCGGTCTGGCAGCCTCTGTGGTCCTGGGAGGGGGCCTGCTGGGCTGCGGCTCGCCGGATTCGGCGGGTTCTGGGCCGACCTCAGGGGGTGCGGTATCGCCGTCGGCGGGACAGGGAAGCGGACCTGCGAGGAAGGCCCCTGTGGACGAGTTCCGCACCTACCTTCGGCAGAACGGCAGTGACGATGGCCTTGAGGCGGCTGTCGTGGACGTGAAGATCGAGCGCATCGGACTGGATGGGAAGGCCGTAACGGACGCGGTGGTCATCACGGGACTCGACCCCGACCTCGAGACTTCCGGATCGCCCGACGATGACAAGGCCAGGGCCCTGGCCCAGGCCTTCGCCGACTGGCGCACATCTGCCTTCCACGAACGGGGCTCGGTCAGGGTGCTCAACCCAGCACTGGAGACGATGACTGCCCTGAAGTGGTGAACACAGCACCCCAGCGCCCCCTCACCACCCACCGATTTCGAGGTCAGGGGTGCTGGTGCCTGCGGCACGACTGCGGCGGTCTGGTCCGGGTGGACTGATGTGCGGAGCACAGGCGGGCTGTCGAGCCGGCGATGGAGTGCACCCTGGCAGCGGGGTCCGCTGTACGGACCTCGCCCGCCCTTGAGCGCCGAGCGGGCTGGAGGTAGTCGCTGGCAGCGCCACCGCTACACCCGGTCGAAGACCTTCCCGCGGCTGCACGTTGTCCTGGCGGGGAAGGCCGAGCGCCTCCTCGACAACCGCCTCCAGGCGCTCACCGTCGCCGTGCGGGGCATCACCATCGCGGTGTGGGCCAACACCCTGCCCCGGCTCCAGCGCGGTGAGCCCTGGTACGAGATCGGCGTGGACGACCCGCACCGGCGCCGCGCTCGCTACCCCGAAGCCGTCGGCCGCTGACCGACGCTGGGCAAGCCCCGGGCGAGCCTGGGCAAGCCACCCCGTGCACCGACTTGCCCACCCTTGCCGGGAGCGGGCCGGGATGCGTCATCGGTCACGCTCAGCCCCGGCTTCCCGGGCGAGCGGCTGCTGGCCGGTGACCGATGACCGGTCACCGGCCCCGGCGGGAGTTGCACGGACCGGTCACGGGGCTGACGTGCTGTTTGACCGATCGCGGGATCCGGATCGGTCACGGTCCCCGCTGGGCAAGGCATCCAGGACGGAGGTGTTCCCCAGCGTCCGGGCCGCAGGACGAGGCGCCTTCCAAGGACGTGGCGCCACCGTCTGGGACACGACGGTCCGGAGCCGGCCGACGCCTCTTGGGTGGCCGTACGAGGGAGTCATGAGACGACACCATCACGACAACGCCAGGCTCATTGCCGACGTTTCTGGGAGACATGAGGCACGCCCTCGCCTCCCTCCATGGAGCCCACGCCGATCCCGTCGGGAACGTCCCGCCCCTCGACCGCCCCGACGCGTTCCTCTCTCACCCGGCCCGGTGACATCGCCTTCACCGCGCGAGTGGAACTCCCCGGTGGGGAGACGATGGGCCACCTCCACAAACTGATCACCGCCCTCACCTCCACCTACGAGCTGGGGCTGCCGCACCGCCCGGGACCGCGCTGGAGATCATGGTCGGCAAGCGCCACCAGCTCGCCCTCCACAGCGGCCACGTGCTCGGCCTCACCCAGCTCCTGCGTCATGCCGTCGTCCACTGCTAGGCACCGGGCGGGCGCATCCCCCGTGGGAGGAGGAGGCCGAGGAGCCTGGGCAAGCCGTAGGCGATCCTGGGCAAGCCCCTCGTAAGGGCGTGCCCAGACTCCCTCATGGGTCGTCCCGTCTCGGGCGCAGGACGTCGGCGTAGATCCGGGCCCGGACGCCGGGCTCGCCGGGATCCCGGCGAGCCGGGCCAACGCCCGATGTGGCCCAGCGCTCTTCCAGCGCGGCCATGACGGCCCGGATGGTGTCCTCGTCCCTGGCGGTGATGTCCAGGACCACCAGGCCGGGCTCCGCGATGTGCTGCTCGTCGATCAGCTGCATGAGTTCTGCAACGGCGGTGGGGCCGGACCGGTTCGCTGGCGGCCGCGGTTCCACCCCACGAGGGAGTCGGCTCAGGCCGTGTGCATCGCACGGTCGGCAAGCCGTGTCGGGGCGCGGCTCCCGTCGCGGCCCCGGTGGCCAGGGTCGCACCCCGTACATCCGAACGTACTCCGCAGTCGAAGACGCCGGTGCGGCTGTATGCAGGGGGTCGCGATCTGGGGAGCCTGGGGTTGGGCAAGCCGGCTTGGAGATGGGCTTGCCCAGGGCCGGCGGCCCGGGTCAGCGGCGGTGGCGCCAGTGCTGGTGGACCTTGAGGACTTCGTAGCTCCATGCGGTGTGTGGACGGGTGTCGGCCGGGGGCGTCCAGCCGAGCTGTTTGGCGACGGCTGGGAAGCGGGGGTGCATCTGGCGGTCCCCGACGGTGACGAGCGCAGACAGGAGCGGTTCTTCCTTGCGGCCGTCTTCGTCGACCAGCCACAGGAGCACGCACTGGTCGTCGGCGTGCAGGCGGGGCAGGCCCGACAGGCGCTTGTGGATCTGGGGCCAGGTGATGGTGGAGCCAGCCCTAGCGGTCTGCTCCAAGAGCGGCCGCAACTCGGTCGCGATCTCCCACAGCTGCCCAGTCTCAAGGAGCGCTGGCTCTTGCCTGCGCGGCGTGCGGGCCCTCGCGGCCGGTGTCATGACCGGCGACGGGGCTGGAATCGGTGTCGGTGCTGATCCCGGGACGGGCGGCCGCGGCGGTACGGAGGAACGCCGGGGTGTGGGCGAGGAAGATGGATTCCGGCGTGGAGACCGGACGATGGGTCCACCAGCCCGCGCGGCGTCCGGTCGGACCCGGGGCGCGGCAGCGACTATCCGGGGCTGTGACGGGACGGGCTTCGGAGAAGCCGCGGCCGCCTGGCGGCGCTCTTCCTCCTGCCAACGGCGCGAGCCCAGGATCTCCTTGAGGTTCTTCAGCTGGGCCCGCTGCTCGCGGGTCTCGCTCGGCGGAGCTCCGGCCGCTTGCTGCCAGGCGAGGGCGTACAGGTCGGCGGCGGCCGCGACGGCGTACCGGTCGATGGCCCGTTTCAGTTCGGTCAGGGTGTGGTTCAGCATGCGGCGGACCGTGGCGATCTCCATTGCGGTCCTGACGGCCCGGCCCGTGGTCCGGCGACGGAAATCCGTCTGCCACGCCGTTCCGCCGCTGAGCCGCACCCGGTTGTTCCCCAAACCCGTACCCCCCGAGCTGCACCATAGATCCCCAAACGGTCGGGCAGTTCGGCGCCCAGGTGCAAGCGTTCGGCCAGCCAAGAGCTACGGCTGCCCCTCCCGCCGTACTGCTGCCGGGAGGCTTGCCCAGTCCGGCCCGCCCGTATGCCACCCGGACGGCATGACGGTTGCACCGGAGGTTGCGTGCACAGGTGGCTGCAGGGGCGCACTAGGCGGGGGACCGCAGGTGTGACCGCAGGTGGGACCCCCGGAATCGATGATCTTCCGTTTGTGCAGGTCAAGGGCCATGGGCAAGCCCCTTTCGTAAAACGACACCTCTTTCCCACGCGATAGCCGAGGGAAAGAGGCCCTGCATTGGCGCCGGCGGGCGGCCCGTTCAGACCAGGAGCTGGGTAGGGCCCGCGGCTGCTTCCGCCAGCGGCCCTAAGAGTTGGCTGAAGATCTTGCTCGCGCCTCCCGACTTGCCCTATTTCGCCGGTAAATATCGATCTGGGCGATCTAGTGCAAGCTGGGCGGGTTTTCAAGATTGTGATGGTGATGTCAGCGAGGTAGTCGCGGGCGTGGGCGGAGGCGACGCGGCCGAGGATGTCGATGGCCCGGTGCCCGACGGCGAGGCCTTGGTCGAGGTCGTGCTGCTGGAGGTGGGTGGTGACAGCTCGAACCTATGAGCGCAGTCATTTGGAGGCCGGCGACCCGGCGCGGAGGAGAGGGGGCGGGGAGTGCGTCAGCTCTCGGCTCCGTTCTGCAGCTGTCTCAAGGGCGAGGGCTAGATCAACGGCGACTGCCCAGTTGGAGTCGCCGGAGGGCTGACCCGCACACGAAGGGCCCCTGCGACATTTGGCAGGGGCCCTGTCGACTCTCTGGGCTGTGTGGCGGTCAGGGGTGGCGGCCGGGATGCCTTAGGCGGCGAAGGCGAGGTAGGTGCCGAGGGTGAGGCTGGAGAAGGTGATGAGCTGGCGGGGCTTGAGGCAGGTGAAGGCGGCGTGCATCGTGACGCCGGCGACGACGGCGTACGGCATCGTCTGCTCGATGAGCAGCGCGGGCGGCAGGGCGATCTCTGCCGCGATGACGCAGGCCGCGACGGCCCGCCACAGCCGGACGTCCCGGTCGGTGAGGTTGCCCGCGTAGCGGCGGACGAAGCCGGGAACGGCGAACTGGCGCCGGTAGGGCAGCTGGTCTTTGACCTGGTTGTAGGTGTGGACCCACTGGGCGAGGTAGAGCCCGCTGTGGAACTGGGGTGAGCGGAGTTTTTGCCAGGCGCTGTTCCAGTAGATGTCCGTGGTGATCAGCACGAGGAGGCACTGCGCCCAGGTGTTTGCCGTGCTGGTGCCGTGCGCGATGGTGAGGCCGTGGCCGAGGTCCTTGGCGAGCAGCAGGGCGGTTCCGGTCAGCAGGGTGTAGCGGACGGCGTTGGGGCTCTTGAGGTAAAGCAGTTCCATCGTGGCGCCGGCCAGGACCACCAGCAGCGCGAGGTGGGGCATCAGGCCGAGCGTCAGGGCCAGGGCGGCGGCCGTACGGACGATCAGCACGGCCCGGTAGAGGCGGATCAGGAGGCTGGCCCGGGCCGGGCCGAAACGCAGCTCGGCGAGGTGCGCGCTGAGCGAGCCGGGGGCGAGACGGGTCCAGCCGCCCTGTCCGAAGGCGAGGGCGAAGCGTGCGGTGAGCACGGTGGCGAAGAGGATCCGGAACCACTGGAGGTGTCCGGGATCGGTCGGCTGTTGGAAGCCGGAGGAGACGGCGTCAAAGAACCACATGGCTGTTCCTGACTTCGATGGGCTGCTCGCCGCGGGCGGACAGCAGGCGGCCGTGTCCGTCGATCCGGTCGTACCGGCCGCTCGCGGTGAGGTGGTCGAGGATCGCCTGGAGCTGGGGTGGTCCGAGGATGAAGGAGCCGGGGGAGAGGTGGTCGTAGATGTTGACGGTCTCGGTGCGGCCGTCTTTGGTGGTGCCGGTCAGCGTGATGATTGTGAAGTTGGCGCGGCAGAACATTTTCCAGCGCAGCCAGTGGCCGGGCAGGGGGGTGAAGCCGGTGATCATCCACGTCACCAGGGCGAGGGTGGCAGCGGTCTGGACAGCGGGCAGCACGGACAGGTGCATGACGGGAGCCTCCGGGTGGGGAGGGTGAAGGTGAAGGAGGGGCGGCCCGCGCGGTGGGGGGCCGCCGCCGGGGGTCAGCGCTCGGGCTTGGGGGGCCGCTGCATCAGGGCGGCGGCGGCCTCGTCGAGGGTGACCTTCTCGTGGAGCAGGGCGGAGATGACGTCCGTGATCGGCATCTCGACGTCGTGGGCGCGGGCGAGGGCGAGGATCGCCTCGGCGGACTTGACTCCCTCGGTGGTCTGCCGAGTGGCGGCCGTCGCCTCGGAGATGCTCAGGCCGTGGCCGAGGTGGGTGCCGAAGGTGCGGTTGCGGGAGAGTGGGGAGGAGCAGGTCGCCACCAGGTCGCCGACGCCGGACAGGCCGGCCAGGGTGGCCGGGTGGGCGCCCATGGCAGTGGCCAGGCGGGTGGCCTCCGCCAGCCCGCGGGTGATGAGCATGGCGGTGGCGTTGTCGCCCATGCCCATGCCCGAGGCGATGCCGACCGCGAGGGCGATGACGTTCTTCACGGCGCCGCCCAGCTCGCAGCCGATGACGTCGGTGGATGTGTAGGGCCGGAAGTAGCCGGTGTGGCAGGCCTGCTGGAAGCGGCGGGCGGCGTCCTCGTCGGGGCAGGCGACGGTCGCGGCGGCGGGCTGGCCTTCCATGATCTCGCGGGCCAGGTTCGGTCCGGACAGCACCGCGACCCGGTTCTCAGAGACGCCGGTCACCTCGGTGATGACCTGGCTTGCCCGCAGGTGGCTGCCCAGCTCGACGCCCTTCATCAGCGACACGATCACGGTGTCCGGTCCGATGTGCGGGGCCCAGGCCGCGAGGCTGGTACGCAGGGATTGCGCGGGGATGGACAGCACGAGGAAGTCCGCGCCGTGCAGCGCGAGGGCCGGGTCGGTCGTGGCCGTCACGGAGAAGGGCAGCTTGATGTCCGGGAAGTAGCCGGGGTTGCGGTGCGTGGTGTTGATCGCGTCGGCGATCTCGCTGCGGCGGGCGTGCACGATGACGTCGGTGCCCGCGTCCGCCAGAATTTTGGCGACGGCGGTTCCCCAGGACCCGGCCGAGAACACCGCAGCACGGGTGGAACGGTGCTGGCTCACTGCGGGGTCCTTACGTCGGGGTGGCGGCCGGGCCCGGTCATCGTATCGGCCGCACCGGGGTCGGCTGGCGCGGTCGGGGGGCGCCGTAGAGTCAGCAGGACCGCACGGCGCTCCCGCAGTGTGGGCAGCACCTCGTGTGCCTCGCGCAGCATGTTCTGGGCCTGGGTCTCGCCCAGCTTGCCGCGCAGCTCGCCGTCGTGGGCGATCCATAGCCGGTAGAGCCGTTCCCACAGCACGGGCTCGGCGGGCCGCTCGTCCACGTGCTCGACCGTGAGGCCGACGGCGCGCGCCTGCTCCGTCCAGGCGGGAACGGCGCCCCGCCGCGAGGCCCGGGTCATCACGAGCCGCCCGCCGGGGGCCAGGATGCGGCTCAGTTCACGCACTGCCGCGTTGCGGTCGGCGACGCCGCCGAGGGCGTCCACGCACACAATGCCGTGCGCGCTGGCGCCCGGCAGGCCGGTGTTCTCCAGCTCGGCAACGCGGAACGCGGCCCGCTCGGGGGAGAGGCCGAAGGGCAGGCGGCGGCCTGTGGCCTGAGTGACGGCGACCGGGGACAGGTCGAAGCCCTCCAGACGCAGGCCGAGCGCGCGAGCCAGCCACAAGCCGATGCCGCCGGTGCCGCAGCCCGCGTCCACCAGGAGCTGGCCGGGCCGCATCCGCAGCCGCGTGGTCATCAGCCCCAGCAGGGGCCAGTCGCACGAGCTGGAGGCGGCGACCTCGACCGGGTAGTCCTCGCCCATCGCCGCGGCGTACAGACGGGCGACCAGATCGGTGCGGGCGCGGGCGGCGTGGAAGGCGTCGTACTGGGCGGAGCGCCCAGCGCCGGGCGAAGGTGTCGCGGCGGGCGCCGCCGTGGTGGTGGCGTTCATCGGGGCATTGACCTCCTGATCCGTGAGCGGGTGCCGGGGCAGACGACCTGCACGGCGTGAACGGGGACGTCCGGGGCCGACAGGTTCAGAGCCACCGGTTCGTGCCCGGTGATGCGCGCGACCCTGCGTGCCACATCCCTGACCTGTTCGGCGAAGCCGCCGCCGGCCGGGGCGAAATGGACAGTGGCCTGCCGCCACGGGGCGAGCCCGGTCGTCATGGCCGGGCGGAAGGGCGGGACGTCGAAGCTGCCGGGTTCGCTGGGGAGGTCGTCACGGGTCCCGGCGATGGCGGCAAGCCGCGACTGCGCGGCCTCGGTCACCGCCCGGGTCAGCGCGATGGCCGGGTCGCTGTGGCAGCCGCCGCCGGCGAAGACGACCGGGTAGTCCTCCGACCACAGGTACGCGACGCACACCGGCAGCCCGTACGGGCCGTCCACCAGCGCGATCTCCAACGCCATGCCCGCGGCCGCCAACCGCTCGATGACCTGCCGGCCGTGCAGGTCCTCAACCGTGCCGGGCGCGATGAGGATGCGCCGCGCTCCACCGGCCTGCCCATCCCGGTGCAGCACGTCGCGCTCCACCACCTCGAACAGGCCGTGCAGCAGCGCCTCGTCGCGCGTGTTGCCGCACGCCAGTCCCGTGCTGGTCGTGCGCAGCACGTCCGGGGTCCACGGGCGCCGCTGGACACGGCGGCGGACCAGGTCGACCGGCAGCAGCACCTTCGCGCCGCTCACCAGGCCGGTGCCGGCCGTCCACTCCCACACCAGCCGGTCCAGCGCCTGCTCGGGGTACCGGCCGGTCAGCGGCAGCGCCGCCACGGGGCAGTCGGCGGCGACCTCGAAGGCCGGGCCGTACGCGGCGACGGGCAATGGCCGCTCGACGTGCCACAGCTCGATCGCCTCCATCACCGCCGACAGCTTCGCCAGCAGGGCGGTGACGCCCTTGCCCTGAGAGGTCGACAAGGTCTTCGACGCGGGCCGGATCGCCGTCCACACCGGAAGCCCGACGCAGTCCAGGCCGGTCAGGTCTGCGACCCGGCTGATGCCGAACTCGCCAAGACGCCCGGCCACTGCCTGCCATGTCTCCTGCGGTGTCCGGGCCCGCACCGTGCCCGGCAGCGCCACCAATTCACCCGACACGAGACGTCTCCGCCCTCTCGATGTCCTCCAGGAACCCGGGCACGAACCGCTTGGCCTCGTGAACGGCACGGGCCCCGCAGCCCAGCCCCCGCGCGGACGCCTGCGCGTCCAGCCCACGCTCAGGGCACCGCCACACCTGCAGCAGCAGATCGCGGCTCACCTCGTCGCGGACCGCATCAGTCGAGAAGCCCGGCCGGCTGCGGCGGACCCAGGCAAGGGCATCGGCGTACCGGGCGACTGCCCGCCGGTCGTGCGCGGTCTCGCCGGCCAGCAGCATGTCCACCGTCTGCCCGTCGCGCAGGTCGAGCACGGGACGGAAGACGCGGGCAGCGGGCAGGTCCAAACCGCCAGCCCGGGCCAGCCGCTCCGCCAGATCCACCCCCGGCCCGCCGTCGCCCGGGTGGAGGGAGAGGTGCTCGAGGTAGGCCGCCCACCTGGCGGGGAATCCGGGGTCGAACACCTGCTGGTAGACGAGGCGGTCCTCGGTGCGCAGCAGCAGTCCGTCCACGCGGCAGCGGGCGAAGGCGTTGGACCAGCGGCGGAAGTAGGCCGTCTCCCACACCGGTGGCTCGATTCCCCGGGCCGCTGGGGCGCCGCCGTTGAGCGCGGTACGCACCGCGGCGAGCGCGTCGGCGCGCTTGAGATCGCCGAAGTGCCGGTCCCGCTCGCGCTGCCCGCTCAGCCACCCGGCGAACGCCTGCTCGCCCTGGCGGCGGCACACGGCGCGAACGGCGGCCCAGGTGCGCTGCGGGTAGTAGACCGCCCGCAGTCCCTCCAGGAGCCGTGCGGCCCGCACTTCGTCGAGGACCCCGGCGGAGCGGGCAAGCCCCAGAACATGCCGGATGTTGACCACCGGCCAGGTCAGCGCGCCGAACTCCCCGTCCGGTGCCTGCCCGACCGCGACCTCGTCGTCACCGTCGATCCGCCCCGAGGCGTACGCGCAGTAGATGCTGCCGACGCCGAGCATCCCGTACGGCGCCAGCTCGGCCGCCCGCAGCGCGCCGATGCTCGCAGCACCGATCACGGCGACGCCCCGGCCCATCGCCGCCAGAATCTCCTTGTGCCGCAGCGCCGGCGCCTGGTGGTACACCCCGTCGATGAGGACCACCGTGTTGCCGCCGACGATCGCGGTGTCGAACAGGTCACCGTGCCGCGCCGGCGGCAGCACCCGCAGGCCCAGCGCGGCCAGTACAGGCTCGGACGCCGACAGCGTCGGCCCGACGTACACGTGAATCACTGCACCCTCCGGTGAAGCGCGAAGGGCGCCCCTCCCCGGGCCCGCGGGCCACGAGAGGGAGGGACGCCCAGGGCAGAACGCGGACAGGAGAGGGGCTACTCCTCGTCCTCCACGTCGACGGCGACCACCACGGTCCCGGCGATCTCCTCGGTCCCCTCCACGGACGCCGAGGTGCTGGCGGCGGCGATGCCGGACTTGGACTGCTCCACGGTCTTCTCCTCCTGGCGATTGACGACGGGGCGGGCGTGCGCACGCCCCCGGTGGTGCCGCGGGCCGTAGCCCGCCCACCCGCCCCTGACCGAGGCGGGAAGCATGTGGTCAAAGCACAGCGAGGCGCGGGGCCCTCACAACGATTCCTGCCGAGCCGGCCTCACCAAGGCACAGCTCTGTATGGCCAGTCGGCGCTCGGTGCCGTCCGGCAGCCGTACCCACAGATAGGCGCTGTCCGCGTCCACGCCCTCCCACCCGCTACCGACCTGGACCACGACCCCCTCGTAGACCGAGGGCTGACGACGGTCACCTGCGGAAAGGGCCTCCAATCCCTGCACCACGTCACCCACCGCGTACGGCGGAGAGGCAGAGCTCGCGCGCTGCCCCGTTCGGCGCGTCATCACGCTCTCCCCTGGTCGGCACAGGCGAGCTTGAGGACCTGGGCAAGGTGCGGGTGCACGGCCTGCGCGTCCGGCAGGAGGGTGTCCTCGGCGGGTGCGGTGTCCCACCGCACCCCGTACGAGGGGGGCAGCGCGACCCAGGCGCCGGGCCCCGACCGGACCTCGACCCGTGGGCACCCGGGGAGGGCCGCGCCCGTGCCGGGGGCCACCAGCAAGGTTGCGGTGGTGTGCCCGGAGGTCAGGCACGGGACGTGGAGGCCGGCGGCGTCGGCACGGACCATGACAGCCATACCGATCGGGTGAGCGACGACCAGCGCGTCCCAGTTCGTACACGGGACGATGACGCCAGCCCCGGGTGCGGACTCGAACGCGGCGGCCAGTTCCCCGCGCGCCAGCGGCGTGACGGCCGCCTCCAAAGGGTGGGCGCCGGGGGTGATGCACGGCGCCTTCGAGTCGGCGCTCCGGCAGGTGCAGCCGGAGCCCGTGCGGTAGCGGTGCCCGATGGCCACCGGCCAGCCGAGCCGGTCGTACGCGATAGCGCACTCGATGGTGTCGCGGCCGTGCAGGACATGCAGGACGTCGCCCATGTCGCCCCCCGTGTCCGCTTCCAAACCGAAGGTGATGGTCACGGCATGAGGGTCCCGCTGAAGAACAAGGGCGACCCACAGGAATCCTGTAGGCCGCCCAACTGGCATATGCGCCCTGAAATCAGGACACGAGTTCCATCCCCCGCACCAGCCCCGACAGGGCCGCGGCCTGCGACGGAACCCCCCGCCGGACCAAGTCACCGACCAGCTCGCGCGCCATCGGGTGCGCGTGCACGTAGTGCGGCGCCCTCTGGGCCGCCTGCCGCAGCGTCACCACCGCCTCGCCCGACCGGCCCATGCGGTGCAGGGCCCGCGCCTCGTCGATCCGGTAGTGGGTGATCCGCTCCCGGCTCGGCATCGCAGGCACGTCCACCCCGTCCACGAACGTGAGCCCGGTGTCAGGCTCGTCCACCTCGACCCCGGCCTCGGTCGTGTGCACCAGCACGTTGGCCCGGGAGAACACCGTCTGCCACCGCAGATCGTGATGCCCCGTCGGCAGGCGATCCGATACCTCCAGAGCCCGCCTCGCCTGCCCCCACGCCCCGTCCGCATCCCCGGCGCGAGCACAGGCGATCACCTGCCGCAGCACCAACGCCCCCTCGAGCACCAGGGCGTCTGTGTCGCCCGTAGCCGACAACGACTCCAGGTCCCGCAGCGCCGCGTCCGCGACCGCCTGAGTCTCCCGCGCGGAACCCTGATGCAGCAGCGCCCCGCAGCGGTCCCAGGCCACCGCCGCCTTCACGATCGGATCGTCCAGCTGCGTCGCCGCGCCGGCCGCCACCTCCGCCGCCACCCACGCCAGATCGGGCAGCCCCGTCTGGTTCAACGTCTGCCGCGCGTTCCGGGCCGCGTCGACTAGTAGACGCAGGGCCGCAGCCCGCTCCGCCGTATCCCGCTCGTGCAGCAGGATCGTCGTGTTCAAGTCCTCCAACAGCGCGGGCAGCAGCCCGGCCACGGCCGGAAGGTTCGCGCCCTGCCGGTGACGGTTCGTCGCTGCGGCCTGCTCCCGGACCCGCTGCGCATCAGCAGCCGGCGCGGACGGCACGAGCCCGGGATGCCCCGACAGAATGAGCGAGGACCGGCGCAGCGCCGCCCGCATCGCCGGGATATGCGGGACCGCCGATCCCTGCTCCCGGCGCAGCCGGTACGGCTGCCCAAGCAGCCACACCACATCCACCTCGCACACCGTCGCCACCGCCGAGATCAGCGAGTACCGGTCCAGGGGAAGCCGCCCGGCCTCGACGTCCTCGGCCCACCTCTCGGACCGGCCCACCAGCCCGGCCATCTCCGCGTGGGTCAGGCCCGCGGCAATCCGGGCAACCCGTACGCGCGCTCCGATACCGGTGTCAGGGGTTTGGGACATGGCGGCACCTCTCCGTTCCGAACTCCACACCCGGACGGTACCCGCCCGGCCAGCCCACGGACACGCCCTCGGTGGGACCGGCATCCGTCCCAAGGAGACCGCAGGACGCGGGAGTCGGGGAGATCGGCCCTGTGTGCTTCGGTCATGGCCATGACCACATCGGATCCCGGGCCGCTTCCAGGCCCCTGGCCGGGCGTGGCCGCCTCGTGTCTGGCATGCGGCGGCTCGCCGGGACTCAGGCGTCTTGGGGTTCCTCAGCCCCCGGCTGAGTAGCTGAGCAGCTTGCCGTCGGTGAGGACCAGGCCGCCGTAGGCGTTGACGAGGATCGGTGCGGCTGCGGGCTGGGTGGGCATGTCCTTGCCGGTCCGCGCGTCCAGGGCGACGGGACCGTTGGAGGTCCGGCCGTAGACGCGCCCGTGCCAGGCCGTGGTGACGGTGGGCGCGGTGCGGCCGTCCTTGCCGTCGCTGAGCTCCCACAGGAGCCGGCCCGAGCGCGCGTCTAGGGCCGCGACCGTGAAGGGGCCGCTGCACACGAGCGTTTCGGCCCCGTCGTAGGCGCAGTTCAACCCGGCCACGGCCGCCGGCAGCTCCTGGGCCTTGCCGGTGTCGATCCGCAGGAGCATGCCCGGGCGGACGCTGATGCCGAGGCTGCCGTACAACCGCACGAAGGACGGGCCCGCCGGCTCCATGGTCAGCAGGTCCCGCTTGGGGCCCTGCCACCGCTGTGCGCCGGTCTGGACGTCGTATCCGGCCGGTACGGAGTACGCGGCGTCGGCGCCGGTGCCAGTGTGGCCGAGCATGCCCACGACCGCGCCGCCTGCGACCGCGTGCGCGCGCAGGCCCGGGACCGTCCAGCGCAGCTCGTGGGTGGCCAAGTCGACGCCATACGAGACGGCATGGTCGTCGTCCTCGACCGTGATCACCACCGTCCCCTCGCCCGCGCCGATGGCGGACGCGGTGACGCGACTGTAAGAGGTGGGCGCCCAGTCAGGCGGCCGTACCGTCATCCGCCAGGACTCCGCCCCGGCCTCGGCTGAGACGGCAACCACCTCCAGCAGGGCCGTCGAGGCCTGAGTGCCCGTACCGGGCACCGAGAGCAGGAACGGGGTCACGACCGTGGTCGCGGTGCCGTCGCTTGCGACGAGCGGCGCGGCGGCGTACCCCTCATCGTCGGAGCCCAGCACGTCACCCCGGGCGCGGACGGTCGCCACCTGGCCAGAGGTCAGATCCACGGTCTGCAGGCTGCCGGACGCGCCGACATACGCACGCGTCCCCTGGAGGGCGACGGGCAGGTCGCGCAGGCGGTTCCCGAGAAGGTTCAGCCGGTTCTCGCAGGCCTCGGCAGGCAGCTCCACCGCACCCCGCTCGTCGAACCACGACGGCGGATCGAAGGACCGCCGAGGAGGAGACGGCGCCGGCCTGGCAGCTGTCGACGCCGCAGACCGCGGTGCCGCGTCATCCCCCGTCACGGGCCCGGACGAGCCACAGCCCGCCAAACCAAGGGCGGCCACAAGGGTGGTGACCACTGCTACTGAGTTTGTAGTCGTGGTGTCGTCAGTGTGAGCCCAGTTCCGGTGAGGCATCCGTCGATGATGTCGCTGCGGTATTGGATCTGGCGGAGGCCGCGTCGGAGCCGGCGCATGAGGTGGTCGGGGTCGGTGAAGGCCGTGTTGGCCTGGGTGGTGCGGCGGAGGACTGACCAGATGCCTTCGACCGGGTTGAGATCGGGTGCGTAAGACGGCAGGTAGTGGGCCGTGATCCAGTCTTGCGTGTCGATGAAGGCCCGCATGCGGCGGTCTTTGTGGACGTTCAAGTTGTCCCAGATGAGGATGACGGGGCCACCGAGCTGCTGGTGGGCGGCGATGAGGAGGTCTCGGTACTCGGTCCAGGCGAAGCTCTTCCGTCCGCCGCTCTTGTGATCGCCATGCCGCTTGGGCCGGTAGATCAGGTGGGAACGTTCGCCGGGTTTGTAGCAGCACAGGGCGGCGATGGAGAAGCGGCGCTGGGAACGGCCGCGGACCCGGATGACCGGTGTGGTTCCGCGTCGACTCCAGGTGCGGGAGGTCGGCGGCGTCATCGAGAATCCGGCTTCGTCTTCGAAGACGATCCAGGCCCCGAGCGCCGCCGCGGTGTTTCCACGTGCGGCCACACGTCTTTCACCCAGCCGGCCACCGCGGCCTCATCGCGTTCGACCGCACGACGGGCCGGCACCTGATGACTCCAGCCGTGTCTCCGCAGCATCTGCGAGATCCCCGACAGCGTCATCGACTTGTGGAACCGCCGGCCGATCAAGGTCTTGATCCTGGCCAGGGTCCATCGCTGGTCCGGCCAGCCATGCGCGACCGGCCCCTTGGCCAACTCCTCCTCGAGCACGGCGAACAGCGCGTCACTCAGCTTCGGCCGCGACGCCGGGCCGCGGGAGCGTACCCCGTTTTGAACGGCAGCTTTCCACGCCTGCCGCCAACGCTGAACCGACCGGACGCTGACCCGTAACTCCTTCGCGATGTCCGTACTGCCCCGCCCCTCGGCAAACATCGCCACTGCTTCCATCCGGACCCGCTCGCGGAACGCTTGCCTCTCCGCGGTCAGACCCCCACCCTGCGGATACCTCATACAACCGGCATACCGCGACGATCACCAATCGTCAGTCCCTACGACAACCCACCTTCAAGGTCAGTAACTGCTGCCGCACGCCCCGCATGCACACTCCCTGCTCTCCACGCCTGAGGCCGCAGACCGCGTAGCCGGGGCCTGCCGCCGATGATCGCCCGGCAGCATCTCACGCTGAGAGAAGGACGAGCGCCCGGCCGTGACGAGATCACCAGTCGTCCCGCGCCGCGTTGGCGAGGACGTCGACCAGGCGGCGCACGGGGGTGAAGGCCGGGTCGTGGCCGGGGGTGAAGCGGAGCACCAGGGCCAGATTGTCGAGGAGGAGGGCGAGACGGCCCCGAGGAGCCGCGCGCTGCGCGGCCCTGATGGCGTCCTCGCTCCAGGCCGCAAGGGCCAAGGCCTCGGCGAAGGCGAGCTCGGACGGGTACGGGACCCACTCCCCTGACGCGAAGGCCCCACGCAAGGCCTCGGCGTCCCGCGTCAGGACCCACCAGAGGTCATCGGCGGGCCCCAAGTCGGTACGGCCGCGCCCGGGCCGCCCGGAGTCACACGGCATGCACAGGGCAAGGTGCCTGGGCGGGCCCCCGGAAGGGTGCAGGACGGTCGTCACGCCCGCGGTGGCCGGGGCGCCGCACAGGTGGCAGACGGAGGGGACCGCGACGAGCTGCGGGCGGGAGAAGTCAGGGCTGAGGCTCACCCTCCATCAACGCGGCGTGGTGCGGCGACGGTGCGGCCACACGCGGCACGTGCTGCACCCACCCGGGACTATGTGTGACTTGAGTCACATGGGGTGGTGTGACTCCTCGTGCGCTCGGGTGGGCGTCAACGCGCAAGCGGGCGTCGCGGCCGCTTAAGGATGTCGGGGGCGGGTTGCCCCTGACCTGCATGCACGCCAATCCAATCAGTCCTTCTGGACGAGTAAAGGCCGTCGCCGAAACAGGTTGAACGCGCCAATTCCGGAGCGTCAGTGACGGGTGGTCATGCCGGCCGATTTAAGTGCGACTTGGCGAATGGCGGGGATCTATCGGTAGGATTTTCCTCAACCCCGAATGGAGGCCCGGCGTGCGCCGCCGGTGACGAAAGAAGGGGGGTGAATGATGGAGAGCTCCGCTGGCGAGCCCCGGGAAGGGGGTCGTTGGCGTGTGCAGCTCACGCGGCTCGTTGAGCTGGCGAAGCTGGCCGGAAGCGTGATGCAGGCCGTCTACTACGCGATGCGTATATGGCGTGACCTGTGACTTTCCGGGGCGGGCCGCCCCTTGTGGGGAGGCGACCCGCCACCGCCTCGACATCTACGGGGTCCCGTGTCGCCGCTGCAATGGAGGTCACGGGGCCCCGCCCTCATGTCTGGGCGATGCCGTAAATGATGCCACCATTATTACTTGGCATCAACCGCGTGCGATGTGTTGAGCATTGCTGCGTCGAGCAATCTGCCGCGGAAGATATTTCCGCGCCTCTGGCTGCATATATTGCCGTGTTGAAGTTGGTTGTTGTTCTCGCCGTAGATGTTGCCCGTAGGTATTTCCCGTAGATATTGCCTGCGAACATTACTCGAAGATCTTGCTGCTGCTGGCCGTTGCGGGCGCCCGATCGCATCTGACCTGCGGTTTTCCATCGAACCGCCTACAGAAATCTGTAGGTGGTTCGAGCCCGCCCCAGGCCCGACGGCCGGGTCACCTACGAAAACTGGTAGGTGCCGGCCGGCCCCGGGGCCGCTGGCTGCGGTCGTTTGATCATGTCCGGGCTGCGAGGGTGCGCCGGAAGCGGGCGGGCACGGTGGGGTTCTCGTCCCAGGCGACGAGGTCGTCGAGGTACCGGGCCAGGGCCCGGCTGCCGGGCGCGTACCGGTTCTGGCGCTCGATCACGTGCCGCGGGGCGCCGGCACGTTGGTCGGCTCGGACCTTGCCGCGGCGCATGGAGTGACCGGAGTAGCGGCGCACGCCTCGCCGCAGCGCGCGGCGGGCGAGCCGGCGTCGGGCCCGAACAGCCTCACGTCCCTCGTCGGTCAGTACGACGGCGGCCAACTCGGCCCGCTCCGCGGCGGTCGACATCGCGGCCCGCTCCTCGGGGTCCAGGGCCCGCGTGAGGCCGGCGGCCCGGGCGGAATCAGCGATCAGGTTCCTGATGGTGCGGTCCGAGATCCCGCCCGCCCGGGCCGGATCCTTCGGCGGCCGGCCCGCGGTCGTGAGCCGGCCATCCTTGACCCGTCGCAGCAGCGGGCCGGCGGTGGCGCCGTTCTGATCCAGTTCGGCGATCCAGGCGTGGTAGAGCGCGACGGGGCAGGTCTCGTCGTCCTGCGCGGCGATCCGGACCGTCTCCGTGGTCCGGCCGTAGGGGTTGGTCTTGGACAGGCGCAGGGTGATGACGAGTGCGTGTAGCTCGAGGACCTCGCCGGTGTCCGGGTCGACGGCGGTGAGCGTCTCGGTGGCGAGGTCGCGCAGGTTCAGGCTTGCGGGCTCGGAGGCGCGGCCGGCCATGTACCAGTCCAGGGCGAATCGGTTCCGCAGCCCTTCGAGGGTGTCGGGGTCGTGCACGGCGAGCATGGCGGCCAGGTCCTCGCGCGTGCACTCGGTGGCCTGCAGCACGTCGCCCTGGCCGTCCGGGTCGCGGGCTTCCTGCCGGGCCCGGGCCGCGATGATGCGCTCGACCATGTCCCGCTCGGAGGGCGGGACCAGGACGCCGGAGTCGGCCAGGCGCTCGGCGATGGTGGAGGTGTAGATGCCGATGGTCTCGGCCGGGTGGCGTTGATCGGCGAGCCAGGCCGCGTAGTCGGCGAGGGTGCCGGGGTCGCGGTGAAGGCGCCCGCGGTCGCGGCACCAGGCCACGAAGCCGGCCATGCGGCTGGCGCGGCCCCGGGCGGTGTTGTCGGGGGTGGCGGCCGCGGCCCACGCGGCGGTGCCGGCCGCGACGGTATACCCGTCCGGGTGCAGGACCCGGCCAGCGGGCAGTACAGCGGGCGCGCCCTGCGACGGCAGGGCGGGCGAGGCGGTCAGGTCGGCGGTCATCGGGGCTCCGCCAGCGGCCGCCGGTAGCGGGCCGGCGGCGTGAACCGGCGCCCCAGGGCCTCGGTGGCCGCGTCGAGTTCGGCCCCGGCCGTCGCCACGGGGGCCTCACCGTTGCCCAGCCGGGGCCACCAGCCGGGCGTGGTCCTCGGCGGCCACCGCCTCACAGGCCCGCAGCACCCGCAGCGTGTGCTCGAGGCCGTTGACCAGCAGGACCGGTGCGGCAGGGTCTTCCGGCAGCTCGCGGGGGATCGTGACCAGGTTCAGCCCTGGAAGGGTGTCCGCCTCCAGGACCCGCGCGCGGAGCTCCCCTGCGGTGATGGCCAGGTGGCCGCCGGCCGCCATCACCCCGTGCAGGAGCCGGACCGGGTCGTCCTGGGCGGTGGGCTGGAACTGTCGGGGCCGCACGAGGGGGTCCCGGCCCCGAAGCTCGACGCAGACGAGCTGCAGGCGCCGGGCCCAGCGCGGATCCCGATGCCCGGAGGCGAGTGCGACGCCGTACCGGACGACTTGCTCCACCAGGTCCCCGACCTTCAGCAGCTTCAGGGTGCGGGCGCGCAGCAGCCACACGACGTTCTCGCCGAACCGGCCGCCCGGGCCCGGCTCGAGACCTTCGAGTTCGTGGCCGTCCTGCCAGCGGACGTCCACCCAGGCCCGTGCGCCGCCGTGGTGGGAGACGTCCACACTGACGTCCGCGACCGCGAGCCGGCGCCCGCCGTGTTCGACCAGCGGCAGGCACAGGTCCCCACTGGGCGGTTCGACGCCGGCCGGCGCCCAACCGGCCAGGGCCGTCATACCCGATTCGGGATGGGCGTGGAGCTGGGCACCGTCGAGGACGAGCGGTGCGTAGTCGCCCGCGAAGGTCAAGGTGGACGTCGTGGTCATGTTGGTCACGCGGTCTCCTCGTCAAGGTGGCCGGCCTCATCTGCCGTGCCGACCCTGCGGCTAGGCGTACGGGAGTCCTGCCGAGGGAGGACTCCGTGTCAGCCGGCGGCCGAGGTTCCGTCCAGGCTGGCTGTCGTTTCGGGGGTCGTTGATGGCGGGGCCGACGGTCGCAGGCGCACGAGTGCAAGCACGTCATGTGCCTCATCGACCAACTTGTCACCTGTGGCGATGAGGACCGTGGCCAGGCCCACCCCAGCGGAGAGCCACGAGTACCAGGCCAGCCAGCGGGCCGGTCCGTGGTTCTCGATCGCTGCCCACAAGGCCATGAGGAAGATCGAGACAGCGAGGGTGACGCAAGCCAGCAGCCAGATACCCATCAGCTTGATCTTCCTCCGGACCAGATCACCGCGCGTTCGGGTCTTGGCCCCCTCCTGACGGACGACCTCGTCCAGCGGCCCGGCCGAGATCAGGCCCTTGGCCGCCTTGAGGCTGAGGTGAAAGTCGACGGTCCCGATTAGCAGGATGGCGACGCTGGCCCCGGCGTTGATTGCCGCGTAGTCGTCGCTCATGCGGAGTCGGTCGTCGTCGAACAGCGCGAACGTGGCGGGGACGACGAGCAGCGTGGTGAGCCCCGCAACGCCAACTGCCCTCCGGGCTTCCTTGACCTCGCGACCGATCCACGTGTGGAGATCCGGACTCTGCTCTGTTGACACAGCTCCCCCTCGACTGTCGCGATCCGCACCTGACTTGGTGACATACCGTGTTTACCGATTAGGGCAGGCTCTGCCAAGCTCGACTCCATCGGCCAGGACGAACGCCTGCGTCTTCTCCGCCGCCTGGCCGAGGACCGCACCATCCGCCTCGACAGCCGGGTTCTTGGGCTACTCGTCCTGCTCTTCGCCCAGCCAGTGACCCGCATCTCACGCATGGTCGTCGACGACGTCCAGGTCACCGACGAAGACGTCACCGTCCGTCTCACCGGCGGAGAGCCCGTCCCCGTTCCTCAGCCTTTTGACCAGCTCCTTCGCGAGTACATGCCCCGGCGCCGCCACACCACGACCGCCCGTAATGCTCGCACCCGCTGGCTCTTTCCCGGCGCGATCCCCGGGCAGCCGATGGCCCCTGCCACCCTTCACAAAGCCCTGTGGGACAGCGGCATCCCGATCCGGCGCGGCCGCAACTCGGCTCTGCGTGAACTCGTCCTGGAGATGCCACCCGCGCTTGTCGCCAAGGCCCTCGGCTACAGCCCGCTTGCCGCCGAACAGCATGCGGCAGAGGCCGGCCGTCCCTGGTTGGGATACGCCACCGTCCGCCGCTATCACGGCGACCAGCTCTCCATGTTTTGAGCAGGTGGGACCACGGCGGTCAAACGGGTAGGCACGTCAGGTCTGGCCTGCGGCCGCGCTACACGAGCGTCCGCAAGCACCCCGGGCACTCGGCTTGCGATGGACGAGGGTCCGCTGCAAGGCCGTAACCGAGAAACCTCCCACACGCCCCGCACTCGAACTCGGCGTCGGCCTTCCCCGACATTGCCATCATCATGGCCAACCGGCCCGGAACGGTCGTTGCGTCTGCACGGCTGCGGATGTCTAGGACGCCGACCGCCGCTTGCTCAAGAGGAAACTGAAAGCCAGCGGGATAGGCGGCCTGCGCGGCGGCCACCGCCTTCGCGAAGGTCTTCGGGACGGTGAACATGTCATCCTTCGCCCAGTCGTGTCCACCGATTCGCGCCGACATCAGGCCCACAGGAGCACGCACCAGGTCAAGCATCGACGACTCGATGTTGGCGACAGCTGGGTCGACCACGTGCAGCCACCGGTACTGGGTCAATGCATGCCACACGCGGCCCGTCGACTGAGGCGCCGGCTCGCGCTCACGCGTCTCCGCGAAGTCGATCAGTCGTTCCCCCGCGCGGAGGCCGCGCTCTATGTGGGCTCTCATCGTGTCCATCCCAACCCCTTCTCGTGGCAGACCGGCCAGAGCCTAGCCGCGAGGAAGCGCGTTCTCGCCAGTTTCGAAGGTCGGACCCATGCGCTCAGATCACCACAACGAAGCCTTCGTGGCACCGCCGACGCAGGCTACTCGCGACATCGCAATATCCGACGTCGTCAGTCAGGCCACCGGGGGCCCGATCCGCCTGCTCGGATCGACATGAGGAACTGTCATATGCCGCTCTGACAGTTTCGATTGTCGAAGACGGGTATCGGTAGTCATGCTTGTCGCATGGAAACCGCAGCCGAGCGCCCCGACTTCTGGACCGACGTCAACACCCTGCGCACCCCCGCCTACCGCGCGCCCACCGACGACGAGACGATCGCGCTCGCGGACGCCGTTGCCGAGGCGGCCGACGCCTTCGCGATCCGTATCTCCGCGCGGGCCGAGGCCTACCGGGCGGAGGGCCAGGAGCCGCGCGACGGGATCGCGCTCTCCGGGGACTACGCCCTGACGACCCTGTACGCGTTCCGCCAAGTCCAGCTGACCGTGGAAGACCTGGCAGAGAAGGCCGCAACCCTCGCCGGCCACCAGAACGCCAGCTACACCCTGATCGGCGAGGCCTGGGGCATCACCCGCCAGTCCGCCCGCCTGAAGTGGCCCAAGGCCGTACCCCCGCGCGGCGTCCGCGGCCAGGACCCCATCACACTGCACTACGCCGGCGGCGCGGCCACCATGCACCACCACCCCGACACCGACACCTGGTCCTACACCGCCATCGCCGCCGACGGCACCGAGCGCATCAGCGAGCGCGACCAGGCGAGCCCCACCGACGCCACCGCGGCCGCGACCGCCTTCCTGATCGGACACGCGGTCCCCGCCACGTAGGGTGCCGCCGACCCGCTGTCCCCTCCGGGGCCCCGGGGCGTCGGTGAAGGTTCTGCCATCGGCGGCTGAAAGAGGGCATTCCTACGACGTGATGGGCGGTACATGTCGGTTGGGTGAGGCCCTCACCGAGGGTTGCCACGGAGGTGTTGGCATACCGTCTGCGTCCAGGCCGTGGGGCCACAGAGTGAGCGGCAGCAGCATTGGTGGCTCGTCCGGGGGGAGCAGGAGCAATACGCTGCCGTAGTCGGCGGCCTGTCGGAGCAGACGCTTGGCTTCTTCCCGGTCCCCGGCCCGGTTACGAATCATGGCCAGGTTGAACAGGGCGTTGGTGCCGCCGTGGCCGGCGGCCTGTCGGGCCAGGTCCTCGGCGTCGCCCTGGTCTCCGGCCTCCTCCCGCATCACGGCCAAGTAGTACAGAGCGTCGGTGTCGCCGTAGTCGGCGGCCTGTCGGGCCAGGCTCTTGGCGCCTTGCCAGTCCCCAGCGTCCGCCCGCATCACGGCCAGGCGGGCAAGGGCGTTGGTGTCGCCGTGGTCGGCGGCCTGTCGGAGCAGACGCTTGGCGCCTTCCTGGTCCCCGGCCTCCTCCCGCATCACGGCCAGGCAGTACAGGGCGTCGGTGTGGCCACGGTCGTCAGCCTGTCGGGCCAGGTCCTCGGCGCCTTCCTGGTTCCCGGCCTCCTCCCGCATCACGGCCAGGCGGCCAAGGGCGTTGGTGTCGCCGTGGTCGGCGGCCTGTCGGAGCAGGCGCTTGGCGCCTTTCTGGTTCCCGGCCTCCTCCCGGATCACGGCCAGGCGGTACAGGGCGTCGGTGTGGCCACGGTCGTCAGCCTGTCGGGCCAGGTCCTCGGCGCCTTCCTGGTTCCCGGCCTCCTCCCGCATCACGGCCAGGGAGTACAGAGCGAGGCCGCTCCCGTGGTCGGCGGCCTGTCGGGCCAGGTCCTCGGCGCCTTTCTGGTTCCCGGCCTCCTCCCGGATCACGGCCAGGCGGTACAGGGCGTCGGTGCTGCCGTGGTCGGCGGCCTGTCGGGCCAGGTCCTCGGCGCCTTCCTGGTCCCCGGCCTCCTCCCGCATCACGGCCAGACGGTACAAGGCGTAAGCGCCGCCTCGGTCGGCGGCCTGTCGGAGCAGGCGCTTGGCGCCTTTCTGGTCCCCGGCCTCCTCCCGCATCACGGCCAGGCGATACAGGGCGTCGGGGCTGCCCTGGTCGGCGGCGCGGTGGCGGAGGTAGTGGGCCCATTGCAGGCGGTACCTGACTTCGGCTGCTCCAGTGAGGTTGTTCAGGTCGTTGGGATGCGTGAGGTGGGTGTGGGCGGCGTGCCAGAAGGAGTTGGGCGGGCACAGGTGCCTGCGCGTGGTGCGGCCGTGTTGTTCGAGGTAGTCGGCGAGCCGGACCACCGGTCCCTCAGGTTCCGGGGTCTGAGTGTCAGCGACGGTCGAAGGGATGGGCGGGTGCCGTGCTGGCTTGGGGGTGGTGTGGCTTAGGGGGGCCTGCTTGCCGTGAACCGGTTCGGCAAGTTCGGCGTATGCGGTTTCAATCCAGTCATCGGTGAGCTGGTCGTAGTCGCTCTGGCTGAGGTAGTCGGGGGTGGCGTCGGTCAGGAAGGCCTGAGGAAGGTGGAGGCCAACGCCGAGGCGGCGGGCGTCCATCGCTGCCTCCAAAAGCGCTCGGGCACCCGGGGTGGCCTGCTCGTAGCGGCGCAGGAGTTCCGGCGCGCCGGCCAGGTCCTGGGTAACCCGTCCACTGCCACGGGCGCGGGTGAGGGCACTGGCCAGGAGCCGGTCACCCTGCGCGGCGAGCAGGGCGGCCTTGGCCAAGTCGGTGGCATCGAAGACGTCTGGGACGGTCGGGGTGCAGCCGGCCAACAGTTCCCGCACCCGGCTGTACCGATCATCCTCGCCCGGTACGGGCAGAGAAGCGTACCGGTGCGCGTACTCGGGCCACAGCGTGCCCAGCACCAGGACCGGCCCGCGCGTCTCGTCGACCAGCAGCTGGTGGACAGCCGCGGCGATTCGTTCACCGGCCGTCGGGTCGCCGAGGTAGTGCTGGGCCTCGTTCAGCCACACCACCGTCCGCGGCTCGACCCGGCCCAGCTCCGCCAGCGCAGCCTCCGCACGCGTCGGGTTGAAGGGATGCCACAACCGCCACCCCCTCTCCGCGAGCGGCTGGACGGCCTCCCAGCACGCTCGCGTCTTCCCCGTCGAGGAGCTGCCCACGAGGACCACGATCCGGCTGCGGCCCGCGGCCGCATCCCGTACCGCATTGGCCAGCACCTCGTCATGCGCACGGGGCACATAGCCGGGCAGCGGCGCCCGCACCGCGGATGCATCCAGGCCTGAGGCGGTCGCACCTGGGCCGGCGGGGTGGACTTCCAACTCGTGCGGCTCCCACCGACCGATCGGCCTGCCCGGCCCCTCCACATCGGCGGGACCTGTGCCCGCCCCGTCATCCGCGGCCCGTTGCAGCTCCAGAAGCTCGCCCACCGGCAGGTCCAACTTGGCAGCCAACGCCGCCACCGTCGCCGCCGACGGAACCGGCGCCGTGGCTGACAGCGCCTGCGACACCGTGGTACGCCCAAGACTCGCCCGACGGGCAAGCTGCGTCTGGTTCAACCTGGCACGGGCCAGCCCGTCGTTGAGTCGGGCACGCAGTTCGGTAAGGGCCGGATTGTGGACACTGTCCTCGTCAGGCACGTGCTTCCCCGGGGCGAGTGGTGTGTTCGCCAGTGTTCATCTTCGTCCCCGTGAACCCTGGCGGACACCGATTCCGAGATGTTCGACCACGTCAGCACTCCACCGGATACCGGGAGCTTGTCGTGACCGTCACCGTCGTCCTCCTTACTACCGCACTCGTCATCGTCGTCGCGCTGCTGGCCGGCGCTGCCGCGGGCAAGCTCGCCCGCATGGACGACGCCACCTACCCCACCGCCCTCACCCGCGCCGCCGCGACCTTCGCCGCGGTCATCACCCTCGCCACCGTCGTGACCACGGCCCTCAACGCTCTCCTCACCTGAGCGGTGTCCTCCACGGAGCATGGTCTGGCGCTCAGCCGCCATCGGTGGCCTGGCACGGCTGCGTCCCAACCCTGCGAGTCAGCTGTGTCCGTACGGCACAATGACTATGCATGGGGATAATTCGTCCTTGTGCGCGGCCGGTGCCGCGAGGATGGGAAGGGCGCAGAGGGCGAGCGCGGGCAGCCCGCGCAGCATCCGGTTCTTGATCACATAGGCGGGTGTAGCGGGACCAGTCCCATCCGCAACAGGCCTTCCTCGGACAACTCACCCGCGCGGGTGCCCGCATTCACTGAAAGAACGGCCCTGCTGCCTGCACCCAGGGACGGCAGACCCGGTCCGAGGAATGACGCCCGCGCCAGGGTGGTCAGCGGCGCGAGTGGATGGCTTGCGCTGCCGCGAGGACACCCTGATCAAGGGGTGTCGTCACTACCGTCGATGGGTTGCGATCACGTTCCGCCTGCGCTTTCAGGTCGCCGTTCCTGGGCTGGGTGACGTGCCCCAACAGGGGCAGCCCGACCGCGGCCATGTTCGCCATCACGGCTTTCACGAACTCTCGATCGGGGCTTGCCTGATCACCGCTCCACGGCGTTTCGACCGTGATCATGCCGAGGAGAGCCACTGGATGATACAGGAAGCGCAGGTGGCGATCGCGTAGGAGTGCGGCGCTCTGTTCGGGCGACAGGGGCATGCGTTCGGTCCGGGTATCCAGGCCGTTCCCGCGGGGCAGTTCCTCGCTGGCCGGGATGCCTTCGGTGTGAGCCAGGACGACGAAGTCGTCGACGAGATGCGGTCGGGGGAAGTGCCCCCGGCCCATCAGCACGACGATGTCGAAGTGGGTCCGCCCAGTTTCGAGTGCCTCGCGCAGAAGAGTGTCGTTGCCGAGGCGATTGCTTGGGTCTCGCTCGTACCAGGGAGTGAGCTGTTCGACGAGTTCGCCGTGGCCCTTGCCGGCATCGTGGGGCAGGAGGATGGTGCTGCGCGGACCGGGGTGAGCCTGAGCCCTGGCCTCAGCGGCCTTGCGCTCCTTCACCCGCCTCGAATACAGCCGCATGTCCGTCTGGTAGGGCTCGTATTCGTGGAGCATCAGCACGCGCAGACCCTGCCGAGCCCATGCTGCGGCAAGTTGGTAGGGCAGGGACTTCACCTCGTAGCTTTCGGTGAGGAACTGGATGACGCGCCCGTACCGGGTGCCGACCTCCCCGGATTTCCGGAGCTTCGTGTACTTCGCTCCGGTTGCCTGCTGGGTGCGACGGGCTCGGCTCTTGGCTCCGCTGGCCCCGGCCTTGGTCATGATCGATCTCCGCTCCAGGGCCCCCACATGCCCCGCAGAGTCGATACCGCGCGGGTGCTGATCGAGTGACGGGACCGTCCCTCGGGCAAGACGGCCCGGGTGTCCTTCACCTGAAACTTGGCCGGGGTGGGGTCCCAGCCGTCAGGCTCGCGGCGTGCGCCTCCTGCCGCAGCGCGGATACTACCGCCCGCTGGGCACACCCCAGCTCAAGCCCTCGTCGGCGTGTTGGTGGCCGTTGGACTCCTCGTTCCGCCTGCGTCGCGGTCTATATAGAAATTCGGTGCGCCATGGGCAGAGCGTGTGCGACTCACTACCCTGGCGTAATGGATCACAACGGAGCGGGCACGGAAACTCAGGGGCCGCCGACGAGCCGCGAGCAGGACGCCGTCCGTATTCTGTTGCTGATCGATGGGGCCTGCGAGCCACTCTCCGCGCCGGAGCAGGCCGAGCCCGCCCTTCAGCAGGCCGTCGGGGTCATGCGTACGCAGGTCAAGCTGCAGAAGCTCGACTTCTGGCTACGGAACCCGGACTTCCTGGCCAACGAACTCCTCAACGGGTACGAGGCCACCGGCGAGCTTGAGCTCCTGGAGCACGCCGCGGCGATCTTGGACTCCGAAGAGCCCGAGGTCCGGCGCTACCCGATGCTTCGCCACCACTTCGGTGCCTACGGGTGGCTGGACGATGCCCTTGCGGTCCTGCGGAGCGCCGGACTAATTATCCGCCAGCGGCGGGGAACGATCGAGCACGTGCGTCAGCACGATTACTACCTGCTGCAGCAAGGCCGCCACGTGGTGCGGGAGATCATCCGAGAGGCGCCCGCCTTCGCGTACTACGTCGACCGGGTCGGTCTTGTCCTGGCCCTAGCCGGCGACAGGCGGGGCAGCCAACTCAAGGACATGCAGTACAGGATCCCCGAATACGCGGAGACGCCGCGAGGACAGGAGATCCGGTCGATCAGCGCCAAAGCACGAGGGCGCCTGGCGGCGCTTCGCCAGGGGCTCACGGCGCACGAAGGGGGACAGGCATGAGTGCACCACAGGGCGAGATGGCTCTGGAGGAAAGGATCGCGAAGAAGGCGAACGTTCCGGTCGACGATGTCCGTGACGTGTTCGCAGCCTACGGTCTTCCCCTCGTCGTCTCTCCCGCCCGGGCCCGCCCGCTGCGCGTGCATCGGCTGCGACTGGCTGGGGAACGGACCGGCGACGTGCAACCGGGCCCGTTCGACACGCCGCTCTACTTCTCGGAGGGCCTTACCGCCTTCGTGGCGTCGAACTTCCGGGGCAAGAGTTCGGTACTGGAGCTGGTTACGTGGTGCCTGCGCGGAACCCGGCGCGACGTGCTCAAGGCCCGGGTTCGCCGCTGGCTCCGGCACGTAGACCTGGACGCGACTGTCGCCGGAACGCCCATGGCGTTCCGTCTGGATCTCGCCGACGGAGAGATCGCTTCCGCCATCGTTCTGACCGGCCCGGACATCACTGCCCTTGAAGAAGTACGCGCGCCCGACCCCGGCCGGGGGATCACATCCTTGCTCCGGGCAGCGAGCACGACGAGCTATGCGGAGCAGATTGCAGGGTTGATGCTGGGCCGGATGGACTTGCAACCCCTCCTGAACAGTCGCAAGGAGACCAGCACCACAACGCACGGATGGCCATCGTACTTCGGAGCGATCTACCTCCCGACCGGCGCCGACAAGCCGCTGATGGGCGATGTCATGACTGACGGCCTGCCGGGACGCCTGCTGCAGGTCTTCCTCGACCTTCCGGCCGCCGCAGCTCTCACCCGGGTCAAGACGGTCCACGACGTCCGGGTCGCCGGCAACAAGGCACGCCGCAAGGAGGCCGAGGCGGCGGCCGCGGCACGCACCACGGAGCGGGACCGCCTCCAGGACGAACTCGGCAAGGCCCAAGATCTCCTGGCCAGCCTGAGCCCGAGCAGCACGAACGATGTCTCGCTGGTCGACCTCGCGCACACCACCATGGACCTCGCGCAAGCTGTCGCCGACGCCCAAGACGTCTGGGAGGAGGCCGACCGCACGTTCCGGCGGGCGCGCACGGAACGGCAGCACGCGGCCAAACTCCTCAACGACGTCACCGAGAGCGCGACCGCCCGCCTCCTGTTCCACGGGCTCAACCCGACCAGCTGCCCGCGATGCGACCAGACCATCGACGACGAGCGCCGCCGCGAAGAGCGCCAGGCGCACACGTGCGCGGTCTGCGCCAGGGAAGTGGTGGGTGACGATGAAGACCCGCAGGATGTGACCGCCGAAGCCGAGACCCGACTCGAAGCCACCACCGCAGCCGAGGAAGCCGCGAAGACCGAACGCGAGCAGGCCCGAGCTGACGTCCGGCAGTTCACCGGCCAGCTGGAGGACGCCCAAGCAGAATTGCGGCGCGCCCAGTCGGCCGCCGACCTGCCCGCGCGGCTCGCGGCACACGAAGCCGTTCTGCGCCTCGAAGGCGCACTTAGCGTGCTGGAGGCCCCGAAGGAGGTCCCTCTGGACGAGGCCGAGGAAAAGGCCATCCGTATCCTGGCTGCCGCTGCCGGCCTGCTTGAGCGCGACAGCAAGGCCGCTGCCACGCAGCTCTTCAAGGAGATCAACGAGGAGATCGCCAGTATGGCCATCCGGTTCGGCCTGCCGTCCCTGGAGTCGGTGTCCATCGACCGCGGGGCCCGTCTGAAGGTCTACCCCGTCGGCAGCCCACAGGAGTGGTTTCAAGACCAGACCGCCGGTGAGAAGCTTCGGCTACGTATCGCGGTCGCCATCGCCCTCCTGCGGATCGGCCGGAGCAACGGCGTGTCGACTCACCCCGGCCTGCTGCTCATCGACAGCCCGAAGTCCGAGGAGATGCAGTCCGCCGATGCTCACAAGCTTTTCCGTGAACTGGCCGCGGTCGCAGCCGACAACGAGCTCCAGGTTCTCCTCACCACAGCCGACTTCGACCTTGCCAACGCCACCCTCCCCAAGGACACCATCCGACAGGCTGCCGAAGGCGCCCCGCTGTGGTGACCCCGCCCTGGCACGGCACGAGAAAGGACGAAGGACATGCTCCAGCTCGCCGACCGGCTCACTGAACTGGCAGCAGGCAGCGAGCCCATCACCTTTCCCGCCATCGGACTGACCCCGGACACGGTGATGGGCCAAGCCGGGGACGTAGCAGCCGGCCCCCTCGCACCGTTCCTTGCCGAGGCCGTCGTCGATGCCTACAACCGCGGGGACGAGCAGTGGCAGACCGTCGGAACGACCTTTCCACCAGGTCTCGCCACCCAGACCAGCGTGCTTCACCTCACCGCCTCGCTCGATGTCCTGCTCGACAGCGCACCGGCCGCCAAGGCCCTCGGAAAGCCGTTGACCACCGCCCTCCTGAACGATCTCGTGGCCCGAATCGAAGCGGCACCGCTTCTGGCCGCCGCCCGGCTCGAAGGAGCCGTACGCCTGGCGATCGCCGAAGCCGTCAGCCCCTTCAAGGTGTGGCAAGCCCTCGAAGACGTCCCAGCCGACGGACCCGAGGACTTCCTCGAGCGGCTGCCGCGTATTCTCGGCCTCACCCTCGACCGTTGGGCCCATGAGGACACGATCGCTGACAGCGTCCGAGACCTCCTCGTGCAGCTCACGCATGACGAGGCCGCCGACGCCGATGCCACCTTCGAACTCGGTTGTGACCTGCTACGTCGTGCGCTCTCCTCCAAGACCGTCGGCGACGTGACAGACCACCTGGTCCAGGCCCGCAGGTACTTCACGAGAGCCGTCCAAGCCGAAGAGGCCCGCCACGACGCAGAGACCTTCGCAGCCGTCTGCGACGCGATCATGGCATTCAGCCGACACGACACGAACGCCATCGCCGATGCCGCCGACCGGATCGCGAACCTCTTCGACCGGCGCGAGGCCTGGATCCACCGAACCCACCAGCCCGCCTGGCTCCAGCCCAGACGCTCGGCCGAGATCGCCTGGCACGAGCTCGTCCTGCAACTGCGTGGCGCCGCAAACACCCTCAACGAGGACGCCTGGCTGGACGGCTGGCAGGCCCTGGCCACTGTCCTCACCGCCTACCGGGCCAGCCGCACCGTCCAGCCGATGACCGGCGACGGGCTCGCCTTCTTGGTCCAGCCAGTGATCGAAGACAGTTTCCTGCGCCAGCAGGCCTTCCTGGCGCAACTACGCCGAGCCACTCAGGAGACCGCGCATCACGAAGACCGCAGTTTCGATGCGGAGACCGCCAACGCCTTGCTCAACGCTATCGAGAACACCTCATCAGGGCGCGAAGCCCGCGACGCCAGCCCGGCGACAGGTCAAGATCAATCCGAGGACGACGACCCCGACCGGGTCCTCTTGACCCGCCTGCAGCGCCGGGCACCGACCCTGCTGAACTTCCTCGGAGCCGGTCAAGCCCTCCGGATCGCCGCCTCCCTGAACGACACCGAGCTCCTCGCCATCGAAGGATTCGCACACGACAGCGATGTCGGCCGTCTCGAAGCCACGGACCCGCTCATCGGCCCCAAGCTCGACGAACTCATGGCAGCCCTGTCCGAGCATCCCGCATTCACCGGTGAGACACGAAGGACCTTCTTGGCCCTCGTGAAACAGACCCTGCTGTTCCTCAAAAGCCGCTCCGACCTCACCCGTACAAATCTCGTCGGCGGCAGCAAGAAGAACGAACCTCCGCCTTTCGACTACCGGCGCAAACCCGAAGGACGCAACGCCCGCAAGCCGGTCGAGGCCGACCTCCAGCGCGACTTCCATGGATGGCTGCAGAACGGCCATCTCCACAACGCCGTGATGGTCGAACCCGTCGATGTAGCCATGGGCCGTGCCGACGTCATGGTGCACTTCGGGAGCCTGCGCTACCTCACCGAGATCAAAAAGGATGACTCCGACAACAGCCGGCCGTACCTTGAAGGCCGCTACCTCACACAGACAGCCGACTACAGCAACACCAACGCCCCATTCGGACAACTCCTCGTCCTCGACCTCACCTCCAAGACCGATACCAAGGGCAACCTTCGAGTCGAAGAGAGCGTGTGGAGCACTACTCACAGGCCGCACGGAGCAACCGTCGACCGGGCCGTCGTCGTCGGTATCGTCGCTGGCAACCGCACAACGCCCTCCAGCTACTCCCGGAAGTAGCTGGTCCCCGGACAGCGGGCCGGTCCCTTTCGGGGCTGTCAATTCAGCGGTACCAGTCGAGGGGTTCTGCCGCGTAGGTGCCGTCGGAGAGGAGGGCGTCGGTCAGCTCGAACCGCTGTCGGCGGTCGCTGGTCGGCTCCTGCCGGGTGATGACGGTTCCGGCGGAGCGACTGCTGGCGATCTGGACCGCGTGGCCGTCCGGGGCTCGCGTACCGATCAGGGTGTACGTGCGTGCGGGTCTCGGCGCCGTCCCGTCTTCGCCCGGTGTGGTGTCGCGCCGGGCACCCCGGCGACGGCGGGCCCGTGCGGTGAGGCTGACAGCCACCACCACGGCGAGGCCGCCGAGAAGCTCCGAGAGCGAGCCCGTGATCACATCGTTCAGCATGTCGGTGAGTCTTCTTCCTCTCTGTCGGTAGAGCGCAGCGCGCGTACCCCAGAGGGTCCGGCCGCGTGACCGCGTACGGGACTGGAAGAGCTCCGTGAAGCTGCGCGTTTCAGCCTTGTCGCCCCATTGAGTCAGACTTCGAATTCGCCGCTCCACGACACTTCGCGGGGTTCTAAAGTGCGGACGTGACCCGCGATGAAACCTCCCCCGCGGACCGAGAGCTGCTTGGGCTCCTCCACGACCGCGACCTGGCAGTATCAGCAACGCAATTGGAACGCTGGCGGCGAGCCGGACTACTTCCGCGGCACGTCCGTAAGGCGCTGGGCCGAGGCCGTGGCTCGACGGCCGTTCTGGACCCCAGCACCGTGGAGATCGCCGATGTCCTGACGCGTTGCAGCGGGCAGGGCAAGGACCTACGAGGCACCGTCCTGGCCTGGTACATGCGGGCTGGCACACCAGGAGCGCACTCCCGCCAGCGGGTGCCGGAACCGCCCTTCGATCCCGTCCGCGACGCACTCGTCTGGGCATTGCGTCGCAGCCCCGTCCAACGCCTGATCGAGCAGGCCCGTCGAGCGCGAGACGACAAGGACACTGACGACTTGTACGCCGACGCCGACAAGTTCCTGGCACGCTCGCCCGGCCTGTTCGGCCATCCGGGACGCATGCGTGAAGCGCTCCTCGACAGCAGCCAGGACATCCAGCCACCACCACGCGGTGGACAGCGCAGTGTGGTCAACCTCATCGCCTTGCTCGGACTGCCCCAAGGGGAAGTGAGCGGGGAGAGCTTCGCGCAGGCGATGACCAGCTCCGGTCTGCATTTGGGACTCGACTGCGAGACGTTGGCCGCGGCCTTTGAGCATGCCGAGCGTGACGGAATGCTGGACCATGTCCTGAACGCGGCACGACGGCGTGACGTTGTGGCCGAGGCAGAAGCCGTCAGCCCCGAGAGACTGGCGCGCGCACGAGAAGTCGCCCGCATCCTGGGCTTCTGCGGCAGCGTGTACTTGATGCACGGCCTGCTGCTCCCGGACACCCCCAGTCAGCAAGCCATCCAGGCCAAAATCGACGAGCTGGGCCTGGGCGAAGTGGCGATCTCGGCAGCCCGAAGCTTCAACAAGGTCGAGGCGGCTAATGTCCTCAGCTTCTGCTTGGAACCTTTCTTCGACCACCTCAGTGAGCAGCTCAAGGAGGTCATGACCGAGCACATGGCCGGAGTTTTCCGCCGTCCCGGAGAACTGGACTCGGCCGAGGACTTCATGGCTGGGTGGCTGGCTGCGATCCAGGACGCACGAGAGCGGTAGCGGGGCTGATCAGCATCTCTCTCGGCGAACCACGCGGAGCAGTCCACGGTCAGCGCCCCCAGGGATAGGCCCCGTTCTCAGGACACCGAGTCCGGCGCGTGCGCGGCAAGCGTGTCCGCGATGTCCTTCCACATTGGGCGTACGCCGGTGGGAACCTGCGGCAGCGCCTTGTGCATGGACTGCACGGCAGCTTCGTGCCGTCCCTGGAAGCGGAACGACCAGGAGGCGGCCTGTAGGAGCCGATGCAGTTCTGCGAGTACACCGGCTGCGTCGCTGTGGTGCTGCAAGAGCTCCGCAGCACAGTCCGCGCTTGCCGCTGGGTACGCGTCGATCTGGTTGTCGTGGTTGATGAATAGTCCCTCGATGACGCCTGTCCGGTAGGCGTCAGGCCACCGTTCTGGGTCCGTCGCGCAGGCGTGAACCCCGTCGAACCGCACGGTGAACGTCTCGTTGGCCGTGCGCCGACCAACCGCGACACCGAGTCGCCTCTGTTCGGCTGCCTCCAGGGCCGGCAGGTTGGCGGCGTCAAGACGCTGCGCGAGTTCTCCACTGACGAAGACCTGGGATTCCAGGTCGCTGACGAGCTGCGTGACGTTGCCGAGGAACACCTCGGTGTGCCGCGCCAGGACCCAACGGATCCACACCAGGGCGCCGTGCACGCACGCCTCGGCGACCTCCTCGGTGACTTCGTGGATGGCGGCGCGGCCATGCCCGGTGCCGTACCGGTTCCGCACTTCTGCGAGCTGCGTGGCCATCTTCCGGGCGTTGTCGGGTATCGCCCGCAGGACGTCGTGCGGCGGCAGGTTCTGCTTTGCGGTATGGGCGACGATCCGGTGCGCCGCGCTGAGGAGCCCCGGGTACGCCGCGTTGTCTGCGTACACCTCGCCGTTCGCCTCGATAGTGACCCGGGCGACGCACTCGGCCAGCTCCTTGGCCGCACCGACGACGTGCGCGAAGTCGTCTGCCTCAACCGCACGTCCCATGCGCTGGTACGCATCACAGATGGCGAGCCAGTGTCCTGACTGGATCCGCTTCGGCTGCGGAAGCGGCTCTTTCACCAAGATCCGGATCACCCTAGGACTCCTCCTCGCGCAGCGTTCGCAGCAGACGTCAGGGCTCCTCGACGGACCGACTGTCACGGTTGCCCCACTGGCATTGTCGCAACACTCCGTGGGGTACCCGAACGTGGGATGAGAGGGCTGTCTGCCGCCGTGGTGGTCGCGTTCCGCGGCACGAAGTGCCGTTTAAGGGCTGTCCCGTAAATGATCTTTTCGTCGCCTCGGGCATGGCGAACCGTCGTTCCGCCCGCTTGCCTATCCGGCGAGGGCGAGGTTGTGCATCCGGGCGATGCCGAGCATGGCGTGGTGGACGCCGTCGCCTTTGAGGCGGCAGTCGCGGAGGATTTTCCAGGTCTTCATACGGGCAAAGACGTGCTCGACGCGTGCTCGGACCTGCTTGTGGGAGCGGTTGTGTTCCTCCTTCCAGTCTGGGAGTTTGGCCTGCCCCTTCACCTTTCGGTGCGGGATGACCAGTCCGGTGCCCTGGTAGCCGCCGTCGGCGATCGTGGTGGTGTTGCCGACTGCGGCCTTGGCGCCGGACTCCTCCCAGCCGCGGGAGTCGTGCCGGTTGCCCGGCAGAGGCCGGCCGACCACGACGACGAGACGGGTGTCCGCGTCGATGACGACCTGGTGGGCGGTGGAGTACTGGTAGTTCTTCGACTGCTCCGCCACGGAGTGGTCGCGGGTGGGAACCAGCGTGCCGTCCACGATGAGTACGGTGCCCTGGGCGAACCGCTTGCGAGGCTGGAGCGCGAGCATCGGCCCGAGGTGGTCGATGATCCGGTCCGCCGCCGACTTCGAGACCCCGAACAGCGGAGCGAGCTGCCGCATCGTCAAGTTCGTGCGCCAGTAGGCGGCCACCAGCAGGGCCCGGTCCTCCAGTGGAAGGCTCCACGGCCGGCCCCTGCGGACCGCATCCGCGCCCTCACGCCGCAGCACCGTCACCAGCTTGCCGAAGTTGCGCGGGCTCAGCCCGGTGAACGGGGCTATCCAGGACGGCTCCGACGCCGTGATCACACCAGCCACGGCAAGATCATTCCACTGCTTCTCGCCCGTCCTGCTCGAACGCGATGCGGCAGCGTTCGACCTGCTCAGCTACCTGCTCCATGAACCAGCGCATGATCTCGTAAGGGATGACGTGTTCATCATGGCTGTGCATGTGGACGATCGGCTCCCCATCCGGATCCTCGTCGGGGACAAACGCCACCAAGAAGGCGGCGCCAGGCAGGTGCCTCTCAGCGCTGGGGTTCTCGGCCCACGCGGCTGGAGCCGGCACGGCCTCGCTCAGCTCCACAGCCCAGGCATCGTCGGGCAAGGCGTAGTGGAACTGGACGGCGTAGTGACGCCCTGCATGTTCTCGCAGCGCGGCTGGCATGACGGCAGGCTGTCACAGGCGCGAGGACCGGGTCGCGACGGCCCCACCAGCTTTTGCGGGACAGCCCTTAGGCGCTCGACGGACAAGGGTTTGACCCGGAAGCCAGTGGGCTCCTTCTCGTATGCCCGGCTGTTCATGGCGGTGAGGACCCCGTCAGGCTCCGCCCAGTAGCCGTGAACGTAGGCGTTGCGGTGCTCCATGCCGTCCCGGATGTCGCGCGTGATGGTGTCCAGTGCAGCCCGCATGGATGGGGTCAAGTAGCTGGCTGACTTGGCGTAGCTCACCGCGAGATCACACAGCGCGTTGATCATCTTCCCCTTGAGTTTGTTCGCCTCCGTCTTGCCGGGTGCCAGCCATAGGCCGGTGAACTCGGTCGCGAACTCGACTTCGGTCGCCGTGTGGACCATTCGCCCCAGGGCTGCGTAGACCGGGGCGAGCTCTTCATTCGCCGTGGACCTGTCACTCATGCGCGGGATTCTGCCACCCGGCGAGATCGCTCCCGGACCGTTTCCACGGTCCCTCGCAGGGGTGAATTCGGCCCTCGCGTACGCGTAGGCGGCCGGTGGACTGGCTCATGAGGGCTGGCGGTCATGATCTGACCCGGTGCGCATCCTCCTCCGCGGGGGCGGCGACGGCCGGCTCCGGCGCCACAGCTCAGGGGAACTGCACGCTGGCCGCCCTTGTCAGCAGCTACGGGGCGGGCTCGTACACGACCGTGGTGGTGGGGCAGTCCTCGGCCAGCCCGAGTAGGGCCTGGCGCTCGGCGTCGTCCACGGCGAGGTCCCACCGCAGCTTCGTGCCGACCCAGGTGGCGGCGTACGTGCAGTGGTAGGCGCCGTTCGAGGGCAGCCATTCGGCCGGGTCCTTGTCGGCCTTGGACCGGTTGGAGGCGGCGGAGACCGCGATCAGGGTGTCTGGGGATCCCTGGTCGTTGGCGTAGGCCTCGCGCCGGGCCGCGGTCCAGGGGGTCTGTTCGGAGTCGTAGACCTCGGCGAGCGGTACGAAGTGGTCGACGTCGAGGCGGGCGGCGTCGGTGACGACGACGTCGTCGTACACGCTGCGCCAGGTCCCGCCGGTGAGCTTGCAGCCGGCGGCGACCTGCGGGGCTTCGAGGGCCTCGGCCAGGATGACTTCCTTGCGAGTGTCGCAGCCGTCCGAAGCGTTCAGCCCGCGGTTCCAGTGCTTGTACAGGGTCCGGACGTAGCCTTCGCGGTGCTCGGCGGCGACGGGCAGGCGGTCGATGGCCTCGAAGAGGGGCAGGGGAGCGCGTACCGCGGCCGGGGCGGCCGCTGTCGCGACCGTGGCCAGGCCGGCCGCGGGGGCGGAGTGCGCGACCGGGGCCGTGGCGAAGAGCGGCAGGACACCGAGGGCGAGCGCGGGCAGCATCAGGTTTTTGATCACAAAGGCCGGTGTAACGGCCCAGGCCGCGGCCCCTACAGGCGCGCTGCGGCCAACTCACCCGACCGGACGCCGGGATTCACCGCAGAAACGCGCCTGCGCCCTTGTACGCGAGCCAAGCTGTTCCATGGGCCAGGGGACCTGGTCTGACCCTGCTCAGTGGTCCGGGCGCCCTACTTTCGGTGCCAGAAGTGCATCAGCTCGGCCAAGGCTCGGATGACTTCGGGCTTGTGCTGCGCGGGTACGCGTCGCAGCGCGATAGCCAGCGCAATCAGGATGGCCAGGACCACCAAGCCCACAATGTATACAAGCGTGATGGAAGTACCCATCGCTGCCGCTTCTAGTACCGCCCGCACAGCACAGTCCTCCGCATACGAATAGAGCCGTCTGCGTAGAGGTATGCCAAGGCGCAGTTACCCCAACGTGACAGACGGCTGCCTGTCATGTACGCAGCGCCCGCGTCGCTGCGCCCGCCAACGGCGGAACGTTGAGGTCCCTGGAGAGACCGGTACTACTACTTTGCGCGGGGCGTGACGCGTCACTGTCGACGTCACGCAAAAAGCCGAGCGAACTCCGAGGCGGCCCCCTCGGGGGCGACCCATCGGAAAGGCCCTGCCCGATCAGCCTAGCGCAACCAGACGGACTGCAAGGGGAGTTCACGTTGCAGAGTCAGAAGCCCTATGGCCCGCACCTGCTTGATGCGGGTGGCCAGTCCAGTGAAGGTGCCCGCCGGATCAAGCAGCGGGCACCCGGCAACCGTGCGCGCCATTGCCCGTCGGACATCGTCGGCTTCGCCTGGGTCACGGAGCTGGCGACCTTGCCCAACCGAGATGACAAAATCGAACTGATGTGCAATGATCGCGAAGGTTTCAAAAATCTGACCCTAAGTGAGGTACGGTTTATGAAACCTAGTCAGGGAGGGTGTCTATGGCTGGCATTGAAGCCATGCAGCTCGACGCGCGGCTCGCACAGCTGGGAGTGAACAGGCAGATCTTCGTGGATGCCGCGGAGTGGGCCGCTAGTCAGGCTCGGATGTCCACGAAGTTCGACGCTCCGTCCATGCCCGGAATCACGTTCTGGAGCAGGGCTAACCGCTACCTTGCGGAGTGCCTCACGGACCGCAAGTACCTGGCGAAGCACCTCAAGGACGTGAACGAAACGTCGACGCCCTGGAACCACACGCGACGGGACAGCATCCTGCGTGTAGTCCACCCGGCGGGCACCCACGCGATCACTGCGATCAGCGGGTCTGGTGGCATCGGCAACCTTGACCGGCCAGCGCGCTCGAAGAACCCTAAGGGCAGCGCCATGGCGGTGATCGTCGAGAACAACGTTAAGTTCGAGCGGCGCACCGGCCAGGGCGTCATCTTGTCTCGGGACGACATCGAGTTCGGTGGCGAGCTCGAGGAGATGCCGCTGTGGATTTTCCTCTACGGGCGTACCGAGGCAGGACTCGCAGCTGAGCTGTCGCGCCCTGTGAAGATGAACGGGCAGTACGTGAACGAGTGGGCCGAGCGAATCCCGCTGTTCACTATTTCCGATCCGGGAGTCGATGTCGAGATCCTCGACGCCCCGGACGATGATAACGGCGTGCACATTCCGGTGCAGTTCACCGGCTGATTTAACGGATAACGGGAGTTGAGGAAAGTGTTCACCCCCGAGAGGCTTGTTCTGGCTCGGAAAAGGCGCCGCATGACTCTTGCTGCGCTGGCTCGCGAATCTGGGATCTCAGCCCAGAGCATCACCGCGTTCGAGAATTCCAGAAAAGTCCCATCGGAGGAGACGCTTTCCTCACTCGCTCACAGCCTCGGCTTCCCCATGGACTTCTTCCGTGCCGAGCCGGCCCCCGACATGGTGGCGGGCGCTGTCAGCTTCCGTGCCCCCAGCAAGATGACTGCGGTCGAGCGGGACAGCGCACTGAGCTGCGGCGCCATCGCAGCCACCCTGAACCAGTGGCTTGAAGCCCACTTCACGCTCCCGCGCCCCGACGTGCCGACCTACGACGGCATGGACCCCGAGGCGGCGGCCGAACAGGTACGCGCGGACTGGGGACTGGGAGAGGCCCCAGCGCCCAACATGGTCCACCTCTTGGAGGCCCACGGGGTACGCATCTTCTCCCTGGCTCCCGACTGCCTCGAGATGGACGCGTTCTCCACAACCAAGCAGGGCGTTCCCTACATCCTCCTGAACACGCGCAAGAGCAGCGAACGCGGCCGGTTCGACGTCGCGCACGAACTGGGCCACCTCGTCCTGCACAGCGGCCCCCACAGCCCCTCAGGGCCGACCGCAGAAGCCGCGGCCGATGCCTTCGCCTCCGCCTTCCTCATGCCAAAGGCCGGGATCCTCGCCCAGCAGCTCGACCAGCCCAGCTTGGAGCGGATCCTAAGCGCAAAGCGCCGATGGGGCGTGTCCGCCATGGCCCTCGCCTACAGGCTGCGCACCCTAGGCCAGCTCTCCGAGTGGAAATACCACCAGACTGCCAAGCAGCTTTCGCAGATGGGATACCGCAGGGGAGAACCCGGCTCCAACCTTGCCAGAGAAAGCAGTCAGATTCTCACCAAGGTATTCGAAGCACTTCGAGCGGCACACATGAGCCACTTCGATGTGGCGAGAGCAATGAACATCCACCCCGACGAACTCAATGAATTCGTATTCGGACTCACTCCAATCGGATTCAATGGAGGCGAGCACAGAACCGCTCCTGTGCGTCCGGCGCTGCAACTCGTTAAGTAGCTCGAATCCCCCGAATCCTCGCGACGGACACTATCTGACTGTTCGTCGGGTTGGGGTTGGGGGCAGTGGTTTTCTCGTGATTCAACACAGCGCATCCGGAGTTGATACAGCGGGGCGGGTCACCTCCGCCCCTCAGCCGCCCCTCCCTGCAGCTGGCCGCCCGCGAAGCGGGCCGCGGGGTCGGGGAGCGAAGCGGACCGGCCCAACAGGCCGTGAAACGGCCTGAATTGAGGAGCGAAGCGGCTCAACTCCTGGGGTCTGGAGCGCAGCGGAAGACCCAGAAGACAAGCCCGCGAAGCGGGCGCCGGCCTCGCCTCGCGCAACGCGCGAGGCCTACGCTCCGTCATCGGCCGCGCAGCGGCCGGTCGTCTCTCCCCAGCTGATGATCTGTGCTTGTTTGGCAGTGGTGGTCCGGGGTGGGGTTCCCTGGTCAGGGCGGGTTTGAGGGCTGTTTTTCACTGACAGGGGTTGCCGATTTTGTGCTGGCGTTTTTGACGTTTTGCCTGGTCGTTTTGGTGGCGATCGGTATCACGCTTGATTATTTGTGCTGGTCAGGGCTGTGCCTCCTGCAGGTCAGGCTCCGGCCCGGGCCCTTTGTTCTGCTGCTGGCGGCCCGCGTAGCGGGCTGGTCCTGGAGGCGGAGCCGGAAGGACTCGGGTGAGGGAGCGGAGCGGACTCGCCCAACGGGCCGGAGGCCCGGACCCCGTGAAACGGGGTCTGATGATCTGTGTTTGTTTGTCAGTGGCGGTTCGGCGTTGTGATGTCAGTGGTCGGGGGTGGGGTTGTCCCTGGTCAGGACGGGTTTGAGGGCTG
>NZ_JBIVNX010000010.1:194926-209053 GCF_044753805.1 Streptomyces sp. NPDC093225 | reverse complement strand
GGACGGTCCAGGTAGCCGCGGGCCAACCCGGGCCCGGTGATCCACAGCTCGCCCGGCACCCCCACCGGCGCCAGCCCCCCGTGCCGGTCCACCACGAGGACCTGCGTGTTGGCGACCGGGCCGCCGATCGGCATGGAGGTGGTGTCCGGTCGGTGCTCGTCCACGACGAAGCAGGTGGCGAGCACGCCGGCCTCGGTGGGGCCGTAGAGGTGCGCGAGCCGTGCCGGGGCGTACGGGCCCGAGAGCAGGGCGTCCGTGATCGAGCGGTCGCCGGCCTCGCCACCGTAGAAGACGGACTTCAGGTCCTTCAGGAGGTCCGGGCGCTCCACCAGGTACTGGTTGAACAGAGGCGTCGGGATGAGGGACGTCGAGACGGCGTGGTGGGCGAGGGCCTCGGCGAAGGGCTCGCTGCCGGCGAGCACCTTCGGGTCGAGGATCGCCATCGTGGCGCCGGCGGTGAGGACGGGCCAGCATTCGAGGGCGAAGGAGTCCCAGGCGAAGTTGAGGATCTGGGAGACGACGTCCCCGGCCGTGATCGTGTGGAACCAGTTGTTGGTGATCAGGCGACAGATGGACCGGTGCTCGATCTGGACGCCCTTGGGGGTGCCGGTGGAGCCGGAGGTGTAGATGACGTAGGCGAGGTCACGGGCTCCCGTGGGGGTGACCGGGTCGTCCGCCGGCTGACCGTCCAGCACCAGCCGGTCGAGGGCGAGCAGCGGCGTGCCGGTGTGCTCCAGGCGGGCGGTCAGGTGCGCGTGGGTCAGCACCAGCGGGGCCGCCGACTCCTCCAGCATGAAGGCCAGGCGGGAGGCGGGGTTCTCCGGGTCCAGGGGGAGGTAGGCGGCGCCGGCCTTGAGGACGGCGAGCAGCGCGGTGATCATGTCGACGCCGCGGTCGAGGCAGATCGCCACGAGGGTGTCGGTGCCCACGCCCCGGTCGATCAGGTGGTGCGCGAGCCGGTTCGCCCGCTCGTTCAGCTCCCGGTACGTGAGCGTGCTGTCGTGGTGGACCACGGCGACGGCGTCGGGGGCGAGCCGCACCTGGTTCTCGAAGAGGTGGTGGATGGTGGTGTCGTCCGCGTAGTCGACCGTGGTGTCGTTGAACTCGACCAGGATCTGGTGCCGTTCGGCATCGGTGAGCAGGCGGACCTCACCCAGGGAGCGGTGCGGGTCCCGGGCGACGTCGGCCAGGGCGGTCACGAAGTGACCGGTCAGCCGCTCGATGGTCGCCGCGTCGAACAGCTCCGTCGCGAACGTCGCCTCGCCCGACAGGCTCCCGTCCGCCTCCTCCGTCAGGAACACCGACACGTCGACCTTGGAGACCTTCGAGCTCACCGCGACGGGTTCCAGGGTCAGCCCGGGGATCTCGTACGGGGACGAGGCCGCGCCGTCGAGGCTGAAGCCCACCTGGACGAGGGGGTTGCGGCTGAGGTCGCGCTCGGGGGTCAGCTCCTCGACCAGCCGGTCGAACGGCAGGTCCTGGTGCGCGTACGCGTCCAGCGTCGACTGCCGCACCTGCTCCAGCACCTCCGCGAACGTCGCCTCCGCCGCCAGGTCCGCACGCATCACCAGCGTGTTCACGAAGAACCCGACCAGCTCCTCCAACTCCGCCCGGTTCCGACCGGCGATCGGCACGCCCACCGCGATGTCGCTCTGCCCGCTCCACCGCGCCAACACCAGCTGGAACACCGCCAACGTGGTCATGAACAACGACGCGTTGTACCGGGCCGCCAGCTCACGCAGCGACCCCACCGTCGACGCCGGCACCGTGAAGGTGCGGGTGTCACCGGCTCCCGAGCGCACCCGGGGCCGGGGCCGGTCGGTGGGCAGTTCCAGCGTCTCCAACCCGGCCAGCCGCGCCCGCCAGTAGTCGAGATGCCGGTCGAGCCCGGAACCGGAGAGCCGGTCCTGCTGCCACAGGGCGAAGTCGGGGTACTGGAGGGGAAGTTCGGCTAGGGAGGAAGCGCCCTCCACGTAGAACGTGCGCAGCTCGTCGACGAGGACGCCCATCGACCAGCCGTCCACCACGATGTGGTGCATCGACAACGCCAGCAGATGGTCGTCCGCACCCAACCGCACCGTCATCGCCCGCAGCAGCCGGCCCCCACCGAGGTCGAACGGCCGGTGCCCGAACGACTCCACGACCGAACGCCCGGACCGCAGCGGGTCGGCGTCGGCGCTGACGTCCACCGCCTCGACCGCCACCCGCCACGGATCCTCCACCACCTGCACCGGATCACCCTCCGGCCCCGTCGCGAACCGCGTCCGCAGCACCTCGTGCCGCACCACCAACGCATCCAACGCCGCACCCAACGCCACCCCGTCCAACGGACCACGCACCCGGAACGCCACCGGCACCACGTACTCCGCACTCCCCGGATCCAACTGGTCCAAGAACCACAGACGCTGCTGCGCGAACGACAACGGAACCTCCCGCACGCCCTCCGCACGGCGACCGATCCGACCGGCCGCTCCCGCGCGCCGCATTCGAGAAAGAAGGCGTGCCTCGGAGGAGAAGTCGCCCATTAAAATCACTCCTTGATTCACAGCTCGATGCATGGTCAGTTGCGCGCTCGGACCTCATTGTCCAAGCCCCCTCCATTCGGCCACTATCGGTGCGCTATTTTGCCGAGAGGGCTTGACGGACCGCGTTCCGAGCCGCGTAAAGTCACCGCCGTTGGCCAAAAAGGCCCCGCTACCCGCACGGTTCGACCCCCTGGTCCCGTGCCCTATCGGTGGCGTTCTTGCGAAAAGGCGGAATCATGACTTCTAGTTCTGCGACCCCTGCCCGTCGGCTGCGCGTGTTCGACTCCACGCTCCGCGACGGCGAGCAGGCCCCCGGCAACGCGATGAACCCGGAGGAGAAGCTGGAACTGGCCCTCGCGATCGAGGCCACCGGCGTCGACACCATCGAGGCCGGATTCCCCAGCTCCTCCCCGAGCGACTTCGAGGCGACCAAGCTCATCGCCCAGGCGCTCACGACCGCCAAGGTCGCCACTCTGAACCGGGCGGTCCGTGAGGACATCGAGCTGGCGGCCGAGGCCGGCGGTATCGACCACCAGGTCCAGATCATGGCCACGGGCAGCGACGTCCACCTGGAGCACAAGCGCGGTCTCACCCGGGTCGAGGGCCTGGACGAGATCATCGACAGCATCCGGTTCGCCACCGAGCTGGGCTTCACCGACATCACTCTGGGCATCGAGGACGCCAGCCGCGGCTCCGACGACCTGCTGCGTCCCCTGATCGAGGCCGGTGTCGAGGCGGGTGCCCGCACCGTCGCCCTGGCCGACACCACGGGCTGCCTGATCCCCTCGGAATTCGGCGCCCAGGTGGCCCGGGTGCGTTCCTGGATCCCTGACGACGTCATCCTCTCCACCCACTGCCACCAGGACCTCGGTCTCTCCCTGGCCAATGCGCTGGCCGGCGTCGAGGCGGGCGCGGACGAGGTGCAGGCGACCCTCGCCGGAATCGGTGAGCGCGCCGGCAACACCCCGCTGGAGGAGCTGGCCGCGGTACTCCTCTACAAGGGCGAGCAGCTCGGCGTGACCAGCCGTCTGCGCACCGAGAAGCTGTACGACGCCTATCTGATCCTCAGCCGGATCATCGGAATGTCGACGCCCCGCAACAAGGCCGTTTTCGGCGACAACGCATTCGCCACCCAGGCCGGCATCCACCAGGCCGGAATGCTGCGCAATCCGGTGACGTACGAATACGTGGAGCCGCACCTCTTCGGCCGTGAGCGCGGAATTCTCATCGGCCGCCATTCCGGCCGTAGCGTCATCCGGAACCTCTTCGACCAGATGGGTCTGGGAATCGAGCGCGAACTGCTCGACGAGATCTACGACACCTACATCGCCGGCCGCAAGGACGGCACCTGCATCGAGCTCGGCGACCTGCGCGAGATCATCACCGCCCGGCTGCTCCGCACCACCGCCCCTGCCGCCCAGATGGCGGTGACCGGCTGATGGCCACCACCGAGCGCAACCTGATCGAGAAGGTCTGGGAGAGCCACGTCGTCGACCAGGCGCCGGGCGAGCCCGATCTCCTCTACATCGACCTCCACCTCCTCCACGAGGCCAGCTCGCCGCAGGCGTTCGACGGTCTGCAGCTGGCCGGGCGCCGGGTCCGCAGGCCCGACCTGGCCCTGGCCCTCGAAGACCACAACGTGCCCACGAACACGCTGTTCGTGAAGGACGCGATGGGCAGCGCCCAGCTGGAGCGCCTCCGCGAGAACTGCGAGGAGCAGGGCATCGAGCTGTTCTCGCTGGGCGACGACCGGCAGGGCATCGTCCACGTCGTGGCCCCGGAGCTCGGCTTCGTGCGCCCCGGCATGACCGTGGTCTGCGGTGACAGCCACACCTCCACGCACGGCGCGTTCGGCGCCCTCGCCTTCGGCGTGGGCACCAGCGACGTCGAGCACGTGCTCGCCACCCAGACCCTCGCCCTCCAGCGCCCGAGGACCATGTCGGTCGAGTTCGTCGGCGAGCCGCCGGCGGACGTGACCCCGAAGGACCTGATCCTGGCCCTGATCGCGCACATCGGCGCGAACGGCGCCAACGGGTACGCGATCGAGTACCGCGGCAAGGCCGTCGAGAGCCTCTCCATGGAGGGGCGGATGACGGTCTGCAACATGAGCATCGAGGCCGGAGCCCGCGCGGGCCTCATCGCCCCGGACGACACCACCCTCGCCTACCTGCGCGAGCGCTGGGACCCGGCCGCCGCGGCCGACTGGGACGAGGCCGTCGCCTACTGGCGGTCCCTGCGGACCGACGAGGGCGCCGCCTTCGACCGGGTGGTCGAGCTGGACGTCACCGGTCTCAAGCCGTTCGTCACCTGGGGCACGAACCCCGGACAGGCGGTCCCACTGGACTCGGCGGTCCCGGCCCCCGAGGACTTCGCCACCGGTCCCGAGCAGGACGCCGCCCGCCGGGCCCAGGAGTACATGGGCCTGGAGCCGCACGTCCGGATGCGCGACATCGAGATCAACACGGTCTTCCTCGGCTCCTGCACCAACGGCCGCATCGAGGACCTGCGGGCCGCGGCCGACGTGCTGCGCGGCCGCAAGGTGGCGGCGTCGATCAAGATGCTCGTCGTCCCGGGCTCGATGGCCGTCCGCGCCCAGGCCGAGGACGAGGGCCTGCACCAGGTGTTCCTGGACGCGGGCGCGGAGTGGCGGCTCTCCGGATGCTCCATGTGCATGGGCATCAACGCCGACCGGCTCCAGGGCATCCAGCGCGTCGCCTCCACGTCGAACCGCAACTACGAGGGTCGCCAGGGCACCCACGCCCGCACCCACCTGGTCTCGCCGGTGGTCGCCGCCGCCACCGCCGTCGCCGGCCGCCTGGCCGCACCGACCGAACTGACCACCCCGCAGGGAGAGAAGGCATGAGAGAGCCGCTCAAGGCGCACACCGGCCGGGCCGTGGCTCTGCGCCGGGACGACGTCGACACCGACCAGATCATCCCCGCCGAGTTCTGCAAGCGCCTGACCAAGTCCGGCTACGCCGACACCCTGTTCGGCCACTGGCGCAAGGAGGACGACTTCGTCCTCAACCAGCCGGAGCACCAGGGCGCCAGCGTCCTGGTCGCGGGCCACAACTTCGGTACGGGCAGCTCGCGCGAGCACGCCGTCTGGGCGCTGCGCGACTGGGGCTTCCGCGCCGTCATCGCCACCAGCTTCGGCGACATCTTCCTGCGCAACGCCCTGAAGAACGGCCTGCTGGCCGTGGCCCTGCCGGTTCCCGTCGTGGCCGAGCTGACCGAACTGGCCGCGGCCGACCCCGCCTTCGAGATCACCGTCGACCTCCAGGAGCTGACCGTCACCGCCGCCGGGAAGACCTGGGAGTTCGAGGCGGACCACCGCGCCCGCTGGCTCCTCCTCAACGGCCTCGACGACATCGACGTCACCCTCCGCAAGTCCGACGCGATCGCCGCCTACGAAGCGGGCCGGCCGGCCTGGATGACCAGCATCACCCGCGGGACCTACTCGTCCCCGGACGCGGCGAAGCTGCGACGGGCCTCGTGACCGGCGAGGCAGGGGCGCGCGGGGGCCGCCGGGCGGCGGTCTCCGGCCGGGCCGCCCGGATCCCCCGGGGCAACCTCGCCGAGCTGTTCGTGCTCGCGCGCGAGCGCGGCGCGATCGACCTGGCCGTGGGTACGCCCGGCGCGCCCGAGACGCCCCGGCCGTTGGTCGAGGAGGCCGTACGGGCACTGCGCGGCGGGGCCAACCAGTACGAGTTCCCGCAGGGCGGCGCGGACGTCCGCCGCAGGATCGCGGAGTCCTTCACCACCCCCGCAGACCCGGACACCGAGCTGACCATCACCGTCGGCGGCACCGAGGCGCTGTGCGTGGCGCTGTTCTCCCTGGTCGACCCGGGCGACGAGGTCGTCGTCCTCGACCCGTACTACGAGAACTTCCTCGGCGCCATCGAACTGGCCGGTGCCCGGCCCCGGTTCGTCCGGCTGCACGAACCGGCGGGTCCGCACGCTCCCGACTGGCGGCTCGACCCCGACGAGCTGGCCGCCGCCTTCGGCCCGGCCACGCGGGCGATCATCCTCAACACCCCGGCGAACCCGACGGGCCAGACCCTCACGGCCGAGGACTTCGAGCTGATCGCCGCGCTGTGCGAGCGGTGGGACGTGACCGTGATCGCCGACGAGGTCTACGCGAACCTCGTCTTCGACGGCCGGGCGCACCTGTCGGTCGCCGACGTGCCGTCCCTGCGGGACCGCAGCGTCGTCGTGGGCTCGCTGTCCAAGAGCCACGCGATCAGCGGCTGGCGACTCGGATTCCTGCGGGCCCGCCCCGAACTGACCGCCGTCTTCCGACGGGTCCACGAGATCACCACCAACGGGGCCGCGGCCCCGCTCCAGCTGGCGGCCGGCCTCACGGACCTCTTCGACGCCGGGTCCCTCACGGCTGCCAAGGAGCTGGCCCGGGCACGCGACGAGGCGGCCGACATCCTCTCCCGGATGGGGCTGACCTTCCGGACGCCCCGGGGCGGCTGCTTCATCCTGGCCGACATCCGCGGCGCCACGGACGAGGACTGCCGGACGTACGTACGGCGCGTGCTGGAGGAGTCCGCCGTGCTCCTCGCGCCCGGCACCCCGTTCTTCGCCGACGAGCAGCGCGGCCGCCACTACGTCCGCGTGGCCTTCAACCGCTCCCCGCAGGTCCTGGCGGACGCCCGCCGGCGCCTGCTGCCGTGACCGGCGCCCGGCACCCCGGCACCCCGGCACCCCGGCACCCCGGCAGCGACCGCACCGGCCGGCCCCACGGCCGAGCGACCACCCACCACACCACCCCACGAACAGTGAGATCCACATGACCAAGACTGTGACCGTCATCCCCGGTGACGGCATCGGGCCCGAGGTGACGCGGGAGGCCCTGGAGACCCTCGACGCGCTCGGCCTCGACCTCCGCTTCGACGTCCTGGACCACGTCAACGCCGACACCTACCTGCGCACCGGCGTATCCCTCTCCGACGAGGACTTCGAGCGCATCAAGGCGAGCGACGCCGTGCTCTTCGGCGCCATCGGCGACCCCCGGGTCAAGACCTCCGACTACGGCCGCGGCGTCCTGCTGCGGCTCCGCTTCGACCTCGACCTCTTCGTCAACCACCGTCCGGCCACCCTGCTCCACGAGGACCTGAGCCCCCTGCGCGACGGCCGCAGCCGCGCCATCGACTGCGTCATCGTCCGTGAGAACACCGAGGGTCTGTACACGGACATCGGCGGCGTGCTCCGCGGCAACACCGAGCACGAGACCGCCGTTGACGCCGACGTCAGCACGTACATGGGTGTCTCGCGCGTCGTGGAGTACGCCTACTCCATCGCTCGGCGCGGGGTGTGCATGGTCGACAAGTCCAACGCCGTCCGGCACGGCGGCCAGGTCTGGCAGCGGGCCTTCAAGGAGGCCGCCGCCCGCCGCCCGGAGATCGCCTCCACCCACCTCTACGTCGATGCCGCCGCGATGAAGTTCATCTCCGACCCGGCGCAGTTCGACGTGATCGTCACCAACAACTCCTACGGCGACATCCTCAGCGACCTGGCGGCCATGCTCGCCGGCGGCCTCGGCAACGCCGCCTCCGCCAACATCAACCCGGTCACCGGCTTCGGCCTCTACGAGCCGGTGCACGGCAGCGCCCCCGACATCGCCGGCCAGGGGATCGGCAACCCCTTCGGCGCCATCCTCAGCTCCGCCCTGATGCTCGAGAACCTGGGCTGGGCCGCCGAGGCCGGTGCGCTCCGCCGTGCCGTCGGCACCGCGATCAGCCAGGGCCGGGTCACCCCGGACCTGGGCGGCACCTTCGGCACCAAGGAGGCCGGCGAGGCGGTCCGCAAGGCCCTCGTCGCTCCGTGACGGCCGGCCCCGTGCCGCATGCCGTGGCGAGCGCCGCGCACCCCACGCCGCGGCGACGGCCCGTACGGCATCCCTCCCACCTACGAAAGGAACCCTGTTGAGCATCACCACCGCAGAAGACGCCGTGGCCCTGGACTGGCGGACGGCTCCCGGCAAGCCGGCCACGGCACGGGTCCCCGCCTTCGCCGACATCGACGGGGCCTGCGCATGGCTGACGGAGCGCCTCCCGGAGCTGACGGCGGCCCTGCACGAGCACGGCGCCCTGTACCTGCGCGGACTGCCGGTGCGGACGGTGGCGGACTTCGGCCGCGTGCGGGACGTCCTGGTCCCGGAGCGCACCCCGTACCGCGAGAAGGCCACCCCGCGCAGCAGCTTCGGCGACGACGTCTTCTCCTCCACGGACCTGCCTCCGTCGCAGTCCATCCGCATGCACAACGAGAACAGCTACACCCTGACCTTCCCCCGCGCGCTGCTGTTCGGCTGCCTGGTCGCCCCGGCCGAACAGGGCGCCACCCCGGTCGCCGACGTCCGCAAGGTGCTGGCGAACGTCCCGCCGGGCCTCGCCGAGAAGATGCGGGCGCAGGGCTGGCTGCTGCACCGCAGCTACTCGGACTACATCTCCACCGACTGGAAGACCGCCTTCGCCACCGAGGACCCTGCGGACGTCGAGCGGTACTGCGCCGAGAACCGCATCGCCCACGCCTGGCAGGAGGACGGCAACCTGCGCACCAGCCAGCTCCGCCCCGGGACCATCCGCCACCCGGACACGGGCGAGGAGGTGTGGTTCAACCACCTGGTCTTCTGGAACGAGTGGGCGCTGGACGAGGAGCTCCGCGACACCCTCGTCGACGAGTTCGGCCGCGACGGGCTGCCGTTCAACACCTCCTTCGGTGACGGCACCCCGCTCACCCGCGCGGACCTGGACGCCCTCCAGGAGGCGTACGACCGGGCCACCGTCCGCGAGCAGTGGCAGGTCGGCGACGTGATGCTCGTCGACAACATCCTGACCGCGCACGGCCGGGACCCCTTCCGCGGCGACCGGAAGATCGTCGTCGCCATGGGCAATCCGATCGGGATCGAGGAGTGCCGGCCCTCCGTGCGCCCCGCCGCGCGCTTCGCCTGAGCCGCCCGGCCTTCCTCCGCCGCCGCGCCACCTCCCCCGATCCGTCCGCACTGTCCGCACCCTCCGCATCCCGCATCCGCCGCTTCAAGGAGCGTGTCCCATGACCGTCCTCGCCGAGCAACCGCTCGACGCGCTCGCCCGCTTCCTGCGGGCGGCCCGCAGCCACCCCGACCGCCCCGCCGTCCACGGCACCGACGGCTCCCTGACCTTCGCCGCGCTCGAAGAGCGCACCCGGCTGCTGGCCGGCGCGCTCATCGCCCGCGGTGTCACCCCGGGCGACCGGGTGGGCATCCACCTGGAGCGCGGCGCGCAGCTCGTCGTCGCCCTGCTCGCCACCTGGCGCGCGGGGGCCGCCTACGTCCCGCTCGACCGGGCCTACCCGCACGAGCGGCTCGCCTTCATGGCCGAGGAAGCCGGCATCCAGGTCCTCGTCGCCGGCGAGGGGGCCGACACCCGGTTCGCGCCGGCCGGCGTCGAGGTCGTCGACCCGGCCGCCCCCGGCCCGTCCGCCGCCGTGCCGGTCGACGACCTGCCGGCCGCGGACGCGGCCGCGTACGTCATCTTCACCTCCGGCTCCACCGGTCGCCCCAAGGGCGTGGCGGCCACTCGCGCCGGCGTCGCCTCCCTGATCTCGGCCCTGGAGGAGTTCGGCGCCTACGCCCCCGAGCCGCGCACGGTCGCGTGGAACGCCAGCGTCTCCTTCGACGCCTCCGTCCAGCAGTGGGCCCGCGTCTGCCGGGGCGACAGCGTCGTCGTCCTGGACGAGGAGGTGCGCAAGGACCCCGAGCGGCTGACCGAGCTGCTCGACGAGCACGGCGTCACCGACCTCGACCTCACCCCGTCCCACTGGGAGATGCTGCGCACCGCCCTGCTGCGGCCGCGCGCCGACGGCCGCGTACCGCGCCTGTTCATGGGCGGCGAGCCGGTGCCGGAGCGCACCTGGCGCGAGCTGTCCGACGCCGCCGCGCGGGGCGTCCTCGACGCGCTCAACCTCTACGGGCCCACGGAGTGCACCGTCGACGCGACCGCCGCTTGGATCATCGGCGAGGGCCCGCACATCGGCGACGCCCTGCCCGGCAACCGCCTCCACGTCCTCGACGGGGAGGGGCGGCAGGTGCCCGACGGCGAGGCCGGCGAGCTGTACATCGCGGGGCCGCGCCTGGCGCTGGGCTACGTGAACCAGCCGGAGCTGACCGCCGAGCGCTTCCCCACCGACCCGTTCGGTGCGCCCGGCGAGCGCATGTACCGGACCGGTGACCTGGTGCGGCGCACGCCCCACGGCCTGGAGTTCCTCGGCAGGGCCGACCGGCAGGTGAAGTTCCGCGGCTACCGGATGGAGCTCGGGGAGATCGAGCACGCCCTCGCCGCCCACCCGGACGTGGCCACCGCCGTCGTGGTGGTCCGACCGGCCGACGCCGCAGACGCGGGCGACCGCCTCGTCGCCTACCTGGTCCCGGCCGCCGGTGCGCCGACCGCCCCCGCACTGCTGCGCAAGCACGCCGCGCAGAGCCTGCCGGAGTTCATGCTCCCGTCCGACTACGTGTTCCTCGGCACGCTCCCGCTGACCCCCAACGGCAAGATCGACACCGCCGCCCTGCCCGCCCCCGAGGCCGCGCCCGTCGCGGCGGCCGGCGAGGGCCGGGCCGTGCACACCGAGACCGAGCGGCTCATCGCGGGCGTCTGGTCGGAGGTCCTGGGCCGCCCGGAGATCGGCGCCGAGGACGACTTCTTCGCGCTCGGCGGCCACTCCCTCATGGCGCTGCGCGTGGTCGGGCGCCTCAAGAAGGACCTGGGACGTCCGGTCCCCGTCAAGGACGTCTACAAGCACCCTCGGCTGCGCGACCTGGCCGCCTACGTCGACGGCCTGCGCGACCCGTCCGACGCCTGACGCACCACCCCGACGACAGAAACGGAGATCCACACCGTGCAGGACACCATTGTGGTCCGCCCCCGCAAGGTCGCGGACGCCCGCCTCAGGCTCGTCTGCCTCGGCTTCTGCGGCGGCGGCGCCGGGTCGTACGTACCGTGGGCCGACGTCCTCCCCGAGGGCGTCGAGCTGGCCGCGATCTGCTATCCCGGCCGGGAGGGCCGGTTCGCGGAAGACTGCGCCGAGGACTGGGACGCGCTGGCCGAGGACGCCGTCCGGGCCGTGCTCTCCGCCGCCGACACCGACTACGTGCTCTTCGGGCACAGCATGGGCGGCTGGATGGCCTTCGACGTCGCCGCCCGGATCGAGGAGCGCGGCGGCCCGCTCCCCAAGGCCCTCGTCGTCTCCTCGGCCAACGCGCCGAGCCGCGGCCTGACCGTGCAGGACATGTTCCCCGCCCAGCGGGACTCCGACGAGCAGATCATGCACTGGATGGAGACGTTCGGCCTGCTGCCGCAGTACGTCCTCGACGACCCCGACCTCCGTGACATGGCGCTGGAGCTGATGCGGGCCGACGTGCGGGTCCGGGACACCTTCTACCACCGCGAGGGCGCCCGGGTCGGCGTACCGGTCCAGGTGATCAACGGAGACTCCGACGAGGTGATCGACCCCCGTGCCCCCGAGCAGTGGCGCCGCCTCGCGGCCGGCGACTACCGCCACGACGTCCTGCCCGGCGGCCACTTCTACACCCCGGAGATCTGGGCCTCGCTGCCCACCCGGATCGCCGCCCTGTACGCGGACGCCGCCGAGCCCGCCCCGCGCGCCGAGGCCGCCGAGCCGGCCGTCGCCGCCTGACGCAGAGAGAGCCAGACATGACCCCCGAGATCGAGCGGATCTTCCAGGACGTCAAGGACCGGTACGGGGCCGACTCCGTCACCCGCGTCGAAGAGATGCTGTACATGAAGCAGCAGGAGCGCCACCCCCTGCAGAAGGGCGCCAAGTGGATCCTGCCGGGGATCTCGCAGATCCCCTGGCACGACCCGCACGGGCACCCCGAGATCGCGCCGGTCGTCCGCGCCTTCGAGGCCGGACACGCCGCCATCAAGGCGGAGCTGGACGCGGCGTGGGCCGAGCGCAAGAGCGCCTTCTCCGACTACGAGCACTACCTGACCCGCCAGGAGAACTGGCAGGCGCTGTACCTGTTCCGCGACGGCGCCCCCGTGGAGTCCTCGGCCCCGCTGGTGCCCACCGCGTACGAGGTCCTGACCCGGGAGGTCCTGGAGCAGGGCAAGCTCTGCACGCTCCTGGAGAGCCACTTCTCGACGCTGCTGCCCGGCGCCTCGATCGCCCCGCACTGCGACCTGTGGAACTTCAGCATCAACCTGCACCTCGCGGTGGACATCCCCGAAGGATGCGGCATCACCGTGGCCGGCGAGACCCGGCAGTGGAAGGAGGGCGAGTGCCTGCTCTTCGACTACTCCTTCGAGCACGAGGCGTGGAACGACGGCGTCCGGCCGCGCACCTGCCTCCTCCTGGACCTGTGGCACCCGGAGACGACCGTCCCCGAGCGCGAGGCCCTCACCGGCCTCATCACCGAGATCCGCAAGCTCATGGCCTGAGGGGTGCCCCGGGCTGCCATTCCTGCGGAGCGGCCCGGCAGCGAACCGCAGCGACCCGCTTGTCCCATCCGGAATTTCTTTTTGTTCGATTACTGAGGAGTGAATGGTGAACGTGTCCGTGCAGGAGGAAATTCTGTGTGGGTTGTTCCGCGAGGTGCTGGGCGTGGAGCGGGTGGGGGTCGACGACAACTTCTTCGCCCTCGGCGGTCAGTCGCTGCTCGCGACGCGTCTGGTGAGCCGGGTGCGCGCGGTGCTGGGGTGCGAGGTGGGGGTCCGGGACCTCTTCCGCGCCCCGACGGTACGGGAGTTCGCCCGCCGCCTGACCTCCGCGACCGCCGGTGACCGGCCCGCCCTGACCCCCGTCGAGCGCACCGCCGACCTGCCGGTCTCCTACGCGCAGCGCCGCCTGTGGTTCCTCGGCCAGATGGAAGGACCCAGCTCCACCTACAACGTCCCCTGGCTCATCCGCCTCACCGGCCACCTCGACCTCACCGCCCTCGAAGCGGCCCTCAACGACGTCGTCGCCCGCCACGAAGCCCTCCGCACCGTCTTCCCCGCCGCGAGCGGCGAACCCCTCCAGTCCGTCCTCCCCGCCGAGGACGCCCGCGTCACCCTCGAACGCACCGACGTCCCCGCGGCAGGACTGGACGCCGCGGTGACCGCGGCGGCCGGGCACGTCTTCGACCTCGCGTCCGAGATCCCGGTCCGCGCACGGGTGTTCCGGACCTCGGAGGACGAGCACGTCCTCCTGCTGCTCCTGCACCACATCGCCTGCGACGGCTGGTCCGTGGGCCCGCTCGGCCGCGACCTGGGCGCGGCGTACGGCGCCCGTCTCGCCGGGGTCGCCCCGGCCTGGGACGCCCTCCCGGTGCAGTACGCGGACTACGCCGTCTGGCAGCACGACCTCCTCGGTGCCGCCGACGACCCGGAGAGCACAGGAGTACGCCAGCTGGCGTACTGGCGGCGGCAGCTGGCCGACCTCCCCGAGGTCCTGAAGCTGCCGACCGACCGCGAGCGCCCGGCGGTCGCCTCGCACCGGGGCGGCATCCACCGGTTCGATGTCCCGGCGGCCCTGCACGCCCGCCTCACCGACCTGGCCCGCGACAACCAGGCCACCCTCTTCATGGTCGTGCAGGCCGCGGTCGCCACCCTCCTGAC